>JACQTN010000065.1 GCA_016210785.1 Armatimonadota bacterium | reverse complement strand
TCCGCGGTCACCAGGAAGATCACCTGGCTCACGGCGGTCATGGCGCGGACGAAGCTGAACACCAGGCCCGACAGCGCCGCCGGCCGCACCAGCGGGAAGACGATGCGCCGCAGCGTGGTCAGCGACGACGCCCGCAGCATGGTGGAGGCCTCTTCCAGGGCGCGGTCGATCTGGGTGATGGCCGCCACGCCGGCGCGGATGCCCACGGGCATGTTGCGGAACACGAAGGCGGTGAGGATGATGATCTCCGTTCCGGTCAGCAGCAGCGGGCCCTGATTGAAGGCCAGCACGTAGCCCACCCCCATGACCGTGCCGGGCGTGGCGAAGGACAGCATGGACCCGATCTCCAGGAAGGTGATGCCCGGCACGCGGTGGCGCGTGACCAGGTAGCCGATCAACAGCCCCAGCAGCGCGGAGGGCACGGCGGCCACCGCGGCCAGCCGCGCCGTGGTGCGGAAGACCGCCCACCCCGTGGGGGAGAGGTCTTTCACGTGCTGCACCGTCACCGTGTAGTCGAACCCCCATAGCTTCACGAGACTGCCGGAGAAGATCGAGAAGTACAGCCCGAGGATCAATACCGCCCACGCCAGGAAGACGCCGGTGACCGCGTAATCCACGGCCGGCGGCAGCGGCCGCGACCGGCGCGCGGAGGGCCGGCCGGTCACCGTGACGTAGGACCGCCGGCCCACCCAGAACCGCTGAATGAGGAACGCGGTCAGCGTCATCACCAGCAGCACCACCCCGTAGCTACTGGCCTCGTGGGGGTTAAAGCGGCCGACGATGGCGTAGAAGACCTCGGTGGCCAGGAAGGGCACGCCGCCGCCCAGGATGAGCGGGTTGCCGAAGTCCGCCAGGCTCTCGATCACCACCAGCAGCCAGGCGTTGGCGATGCCCGGGCGGACCAGCGGCCAGATGACCGTGCGCAGGATGTGCCAGCGGGACGCGCCCAGCGTCTCGGCGGCCTCCTCCAGGGCAGCGTCCAGCGCCCGCACCACGCCCACCAGGACCAGGTAAGCGATGGGCGTGAAGGCCAGCACCTGCGTCACCGCCACGCCCAGCGGACCGAAGAAGATGTTGGTGGACAGCCCGAGCACCTGGTGCGTGACAAACCCCCGCCGTCCGAACATGTAGATGACGGCCAGCCCCAGCACGAAGGGCGGCGTGATCATCGGGAGGATGGAGAGCGGCCCCAGCAGGCGCCGGGTGCGCAGGACGCTCCGATCGTCCACCAGCGCGAAGGCAAACCCCAGCGCGGTGGCCACCGTGCCCACGGCCAGGGCCAGCAGCAGGCTGTTGCGCAATGCCCCGAACCCCAGCCACAGCGCGGCGACCGCCGCGCACGCGGCACCGCCCGCCAGCGCCCATCCCAGCGTGCGCGCCAGACCGGCCGGCGCCGCCTCCCCGGCCTCCGCCTCTTCCCGTGCTGCGCCGCGTCCCAGCAGCAGCCGGGCCACCGCGATCACGCCGGCGCCCGCGAGACCCACGACCAGGGTGATCAGCAGTTCCGGCCGCGGCGTGTTGGGATTCTCCACCAGCAGGAACGCGGGAGAGCGGACGGTGGCCACGAACGCCTCGGCGGTGAGACGGCCGCCCACCACGAACGCGGCCTTCAGCACCGCCCAGAGCGGATAGAGGATGAAGATCGCCACGAAGAGGGCGACCCACAGCAGGCTGGTCACGACAAACGTGTCGGCCTGGATGTAGCCGGCGCGCGACAGCCCCATCGCCGCCAGGCCCAGGAACCCCAGCAGCGTGGCCATCGCCCCCATCCCCGCCGGCGTGCCGCGCAGGTAGACGGCGAGGAGGGTAGCGGCGGCGCCGGCGGCACCGACGGCCAGCGCGGCCTGGGCGGCGCGCCGGGAGTAGAGCGGGAGGAAGGCGACCGCGATGGCCGCCAGGCACAACAACCCGGCCAGCGCCAGCAGCGGACTCGCGGTCCACGCCCGCAGACCGATGGACGCGGGGACGTATTCGAGCGGATTACGGGAAGAGCGCGTCCACGGGAGAAAGAGGAAGGCCAGGAGCGTCGCCGCCGCCCATCCTACCATCTCCCTCCGCACGGAAGTGTTCCTGATCCCCTAAGAAAATGTCGACGCGCGCCGGTGAGTGGGGCTTCCCTGAGCGAACGTAAAGCGTGCCATCGCGTCAGCGCCGGCGACGTGGATCAGAAGGCACGCGTCCCGGAAGCGAAGGGAAGGGCGCGTTCCACGTCCGTGCGAGGTGCCACCCCCTACCGCGCTCGCCAACACACGGCGCCCCGAACAAGGCGCGCCCACCGCCCCTACTTGGGGAGCGGGAACACTTCCGTCGTCCATCTCTTCACCAGCCGGTCGCGCACGTCGGCGCTCCCGTACTTGATGAAGTCATACTTGATCACCTTGAAGTCCTCGAAGCGCGGCGCGACCCTGGGGATGGGCGTGTTCTTGTTGCTGGGAATCTGGTAGGACTGGCCGCGCTCCGCCGCCAGCTTCTGCGCCTCCGGGGTCAGCGACCACTCGAGGAAGGCGATGGCCTGGGAGCGGTTGGGCGTGCCCCGGACCAGGCTCAGGCCGCCGATCTCGTAGCCGGTGCCGTCCGAGGCGGCCCGGTAGGAGATGGGGAAGCCCTTGAGGATCTGGTCCACCGCGTCGTGGATGAAGGTGACCCCCGCGGCCACCTCGCCGCGCCCCGTCAGCAGCCCGGGGTCCGCGCCGCTGCGCGTGTACTGGGCCATGTTGCGGTGGATCTGCTTGAGGAGCGCGAACCCCTTGTCCTCGCCGTAGATCTGCACGACGGTGGCGATCATGGTGTAGCCGGTGCCGGAGGTGTTGGGGTTGGGCATGGCCAGCAGGCCGCGGTGCTTCGGGTCGGCCATGTCGGTCCAGGTGCGGGGCTCGGGCAGGTTCTTCTCCCGGAACAGCTTCTTGTTCTCCGCCCACCCCAGGATGCCCGCGTACAGCGGGATGTAGCGCCCCTTCACCGCCTCCCGCAGTTCTGGCCGCAACTCGTCCCAGTTCCCGGGCTTGAAGGCCTCGGTCAGCCCCTGCTCCATGGCCACCATGTGGGGGTCGCCGGTGCCGCCGAACCAGACGTCGAAGGACGGGTTGCCCCGCTCGGCCCGCATCCGCGCCAGCGCCTCGCCGGAACTCATGCGAACGAAGCCGAGCTGGATGCCGGTCGCCCTGGGAAACTCCGCCCTGATGGCATCGCACCAAGCCGGGTTGGGGCTGCACAGCACGTTCACCCGCCCGGCCGGTCCCGCGTTGGTGGCGCCGGCCGCGGCCAGCGTCACGAACAGCGTCACCAGCACAAAGAAGCGTCGCATCCCCTTCCTCCCTCCTTTAGATTCGCACCAGTGCGCCCAGATGCGCCATCGCCTGCCGGGCCGCCTCCTCCGGCGACGGCTGTGGGAGAATCTCGGCGGAGAGGTACCCGGCATACCCGATCCCGCGCAGCGTCTCGACGATGGCGGCGAAATCCAGGTGGCCCATGCCGGGCGCCCACCGGTTGCTGTCCGCCACGTGCACGTGCCACAGGCGCGGCGCCGCCCTTCGCAGGGCCTCTTCGATGAACCGCTCCTCGATGTTCATGTGAAACGTGTCGGCCAGCAGGCCCAGGGCCGGGGAGCCGAGCGCGTCCACGACCTCCACGGCCTCCGCCAGCGTCAGCAGGTAGTTGCCTTCGTACCGGTTCACCGGCTCCAGCACCACCCGCACACCAAGGGCCTCCGCCTCCGGCAGGCAGGCGCGCAGCGAGTCCAGGAAACGCGCCCGCCCCGCAGCCTCGTCCCCCGCCTCCAGCCGGCCGCGCAGCAGGCCGACGATCACCATGGCGCCCAGCCCGGCGGCCAGGTGGAGATGACGCCGGAGGCGGGCTGCCGCCCGCGCCCGCACAGGCTCTTCGCGACTGCACAGGCTCAGCCCTTCCAGCAGGAAGGCCTGGCCCGTGCCCACGGCCGGCACCCCCAGCCGGCGACGCGCCACCGCCGCGCGCAGCGCGGGCCCGTCCACGGCGTCGGGATCGCGGATGGCCAGCTCGACTCCGTCGTAGCCCAGGGCGGCCACGCGGTCGATGCTCGCCTCCACCTCCCCCCGCATGGCGACGGCGTCGAAGGTGGTGGGGCTGACGGAAACCACCAAGCCGAGCTTCACGGGCCTAGCACCGCGTCTCGGAACGCCATGTCTCACCTCATGCGCGGGACCGGCTTCCCACGATGTGTCGGTGCCGGCGCTGCGAGTTGAACTACGCAGGACCGGGCTCGCGCCGCCGGGTCCGCGCATCACCCTGGTTCCAGGCCCCCCACCGTCGCGGGTGGGGGACGGGGGGAGGGGAAGACCTTCCCCCCGTAACCAGTTTGGTGAAGGGTGGAGTGGCACAAAGCCACTTCACCCAACCTTCGCTACGGAGGATAGGCCAAGCTGTAGATGCTCTTGCCACCGTGCAGCGGTCCCCGGAGCACCGCCTCCAGTTCCTCCTTGTCCCGCTCCGTCACCAGCTCCAGCGGCGGCAACGTGCCGGGCGGGAACCGGTCCATGATGTCGGTCACGAGCTTCACCATGTAGTCCAGCAGTTGCTCCACGCCGGCGTAGGCCTTCTCGGCGCGGGCGAGCGTCGCGCGGCCCACCACCCCCTCGATGTAGGCCTTGACCTCGATGGGCCCCGCGCCCACCTGGCTGAACCAGTTGATGGGCCGGTGCAGCAGGTTGCCGGCCTTGTCGATGTGGCCCTCCGGCAGGAACCCCTGCACCCTGGTGTCCACCGCGTCCTTCATCTCGATCATCTCGGGGAACAGGGCCAGCGACCAGGAGGTCTCCACCTCATCGGCGTGGATGAATGGCGTTTCGTACACGCCGCCTTCCGGCTTTAGCGTGAAGTGGTTCTCGATCGGGTGGTACCAGTTCAAATTCAAGAGCAGCGCCGGCACCCTGTACTTCTTGGCGAACTGGTGGATGGCCGTGGGGATGACGTATTCCTGTCCGTGGCCGTTGAACAGGATCTGCTTGCGGAAGCCCATGTTCCAGAACCCCGCGATCATGGCGCGCACGAACCCGGTGAAGGGCTCCTCCGGGACGACCACGGTGCCGGGCATGCCCAGATGGTGATACGGGTGCGAGCCGTACCACAGGGGCTGGGCCACCGTGCAGCCGGTGCGTTCCGCCAGCATCTCCGCCATGCGGCACACCAGGTAGATGTCCTCCCCCAGCGGCGCGTGGGGACCGTGGGCCTCGGTGGCGCCCAGCGGCACGATGAGCAGGTCGTTCACCTTCAAGCGCGCCTCGATCTCCTTCCAGGTCATGTTCTGAAGGTAGACCCCGGTGCGCTTGTCCATGTGCCCGCCCTTGGGCGGAAGATCCCACTTTGCCATTCGCGTCCTCCCCTTAAGGATGGTTGGAGTGGCTTTGCGCCACTCCAACCTTCTCTCAATTTCCGACGAAGGGAGGGCCTTCCCCTCCCTTCGATGGCACGTTCGACGCCGTGCGAGGCGGTGCAACCTACCGCGCTTACCCACTTCGCGGCGCACCCGCGAGGGCGGGGATTCCGGAACCCAGATGATGCTCGGGCTCGGCAAAGCCGGCCCTGCGCATGAACAAAGCCGAAACCCTGTAGGACAATGCTAGGGCGACCGGCACGACCCCCGTGCGGGCGCCCGCAGCACGAACCGCTCGATGACCTCCCGCAGCCCTTCCTCCTCGGTGGGCGGGCACACGAAGTCCGCCCGCGCCCGCAGCGCCTCGGGGGCGTTGCCCATGGCCACGCCCAGGCCGGCCGCCTCGATCATGTCCAGGTCGTTGAAGTTGTCGCCGACGGCGATGACCTCGGCGAGCAGCACGCCGAGCGCGCTGGCCACCAGCCGCAACGCCCGACCCTTGGACACGCCGGGGGGCAGGATCTCGCAGTAGGTGTGCTCAGAGAAGACCTGCGAGACGGCGGGGTCGACGGCGCTCAGCCGGGCCGAGAACGCCAGCAGCGGCGCGCGCGGACCGATCACCATGATCTTCCCCACGGCGCCCGCGTCCCGGCCCAGGGCGGCCTCCACGAACGCAAGGAGATCACCCGTCTCCTCGACCGGCAACTCATCCTTGCGCCGGTACGCATCGGTGATCTCGTTCATCCGGCCGACGTACATCCGGTCACCCATGAAGACGTGAGGCTGCACGTCGGGGAACTCCCGCACCAGGGAGAAGACCGTGCGGGCGTGGGCCGCGGGGAGGTTGTCCCGGAAGAGCACGCGCCCGGTGGTGAAGTCGTACACGAGCCCGCCGTTGTAGAGGATGGCCGGGGGATCGGCGCCCAGCGCCTCGTAGAACCGGCGCGCGGAGGGCCAGATGCGGCCGGTGGCCAGCAGCACGCGGACGCCCCGGGCCTGCGCCTCTTTCACCGACGCGCGAACACCCTCGGGGATGCGCAGGCGCGGGTCCACCAGGGTGCCGTCGATGTCGGCGACCAGCATGCGGTAGCGCATGTCAGCGGGGCGCGGGGTCCTTCAGAGGGAGTGTGACCGGGTTGCCTTCCCGCACGCACCGATAGACCGCCTCCACCAGTTGGGTGGCGCGGTAGCCGTCCTCCGCGGTCACCGCGGGGCCGCGCTCACCCAGCACCGCGTCGATGAACAGCCGGTCCTCCTCCACGTAGCCCCACTTCTCCTCGAAAGGCATCTGCGCGCAGTCGATGGCCTGCACCTCCGCCCGGATCCCGGAGCTGAAGAAGGCGCGCTCCATCTCCTCCGTCACGACGGCCTGGTGTTCCCCGTAGATCTCCACCCGCTCGAACGGGAAGAGCCACGTGGTGTGGGCGACGGTGGCGAACGTGGCGATCACGCCGCTCCGGAAGCGCACGAGGAGAGCGAACCCGTCGGGCTCGTTGTAGACCGACCGGACCGCCCAACCCGTCACCTCGGCGACCTCGCCCATGAGGTGGCGCATCATGTCGAAGAGGTGCACCGGCGTCTCATAGAGGAACCCGCCGGTGACGGCGGTGTCGGAGGTCCACGGCGGCTGCTTCAGCTCGCCGCGGTTCATCTTCATGTGGGCGACTTTTGGCACCACGGTGCCGTCGGCGATCAGGCGCTTCGCGAACTTGTAGACGTTGGCGAACCGGCGGTTGAAACCGATCTGGCAGAGGGCCTTGCTCTTGCGCGCCGCGTCCCGGATCTGTCCGGCGCCGGCCAGGTTGGTGGCCATGGGTTTCTCGCTGAAGACGTGCACGCCCGCCCCCAGCGCCATCACCACCGGCTCCACGTGCGTGGCGTTGGGCGTGGTGACGTAGATCGCCCGCACCCCGGCGTCCAGCAACTGGGCGAGGGACTGGAAGGGGCGCGCCCCCACCTCACCGGCCAGGCGCGCCGCGGCCTCCGGCACCACGTCGGCGATGCCGGCCAGCTCCACCCGCGAATCCTTCCTGAGATTGAGGGCGTGGACGCGGCCGATGAAGCCCGCCCCGAGAATGCCGATCTTCGCCGCCATGTGAACCACCTCGTCCGTTCGGCCTGCTCGGAGGACGCCACTCAAACCCCTCGCGCGGTCACCTACAGTCCCGCCCTACGCTGAGGACAGCACCCGTTCCGCGCTCTCCTTTGCCCGCCGCGCAACCTCGGGCGGGTCCATCGCCCAGTACTCGGGCCGGAACAGCTCCACCGAGTACGGCCCGCGAAACCCCAGCGAGGAAAGTTTCGCCACCATCGCCCGCAGGGGGATGGCTCCCTCCCCCGGCATCAGCCGGTGGGCGTCGGTGAGGGTGTCGCGGGGACGGCCCTCCGCGTCGTCCAGGTGCACGAAGAAAAGCCGCGATGGATCGAGGCCGTCCAGATCTTCGAGCCGCGACCCGCCGATGTAATAGTGGAAGGTATCGATGACGAGACCAACCGTGGGCTCTCCCATGCCCTCCACGATGCGGCGGGCGAAGCCCAGCGTGCTCACCGAGCACCAGCCGAAGCCCAGGAACTCAAACCCTACGCGCACGCCGTCATCGGCGGCGATGGCGGCGATTTCCAGCAGGGCCTGGCGGGTGCGCACCACCACGGTGGCGTCATCCATACCGGCCGGCCGCGGAGAGGGAACCGCGACAACGTAGGGACAGTCCAGAGCGCGCGCCCACGCGCACATCTGCCGGCAGCGCGCCAAGACTGGTGGCCACCGTGCGGGCGAAACGATGGTGCAGTCCTCCAGCGCGTTGAGGCTCAGCACCGGCGGGCCGGTCTCCCGGAGCGCCCGGCGCAAGGACTCCAGCGTGCCGTCCTGGAGATACCGCTCGATCTTGGGCGCGCGCACCTCCAGGCAGTCGAACCCTGCCCAGCGCGCGGCCGCCGCGTCGGCGAGCAGGTCGGCCTCCCCGGTGGTGGAGCCGTTGAACCCCAAGCGCATGGCGCCGGCGGACGTCACGTCCGCACCATGACTTTTCCGCCCTCGCGCGCCGTGGCCCGGTGCACGGCGTCCACGGCCTCGAGAAGCGCGAAGCGGTGGGTGATGACGGGCGTGAGGTCCACCCTGCCTGCCGCCATCAGGCGGATGACGTTCTCGAAAGTGCCGTACCCCGAGTGCCCCTGAGCGCCAAAGACCTGCGCAGCGTGGGTCTGGAAGGTCTCCAGGTACATGGGCACGCGCTCTGCGGCGCGCCCGATCATCACGATCTTGCCGTCGATGGCCATGGACTGTTCCATCTGCGGGATGGTGCGGGTCGGCGCCCCTGCCGCCTCCACATGCATGTGGGCGCCCGCGCCCCTGGTCATCTCCATGACGACCTGCGCGGGCGACGTACCCTGCTTCTGCAGGACGACCGGATCGTACCCGGCGTCCGCCCCCACCTTCGTTGCAAGCGTGCGCCGCGCCTCGGAGACCTCAAAGACGAACACCTTCGACGCGCCCGCCGCCCGCGCCAGGGCCACGGCGGCCAGACCGATGGGACCGGCGCCGTACACCGCCACGTATCCGCCGGGCTTGAACCCGCCGGCGCGCACGAACATGCCGTTGTAGGCCACGCTGGTGGGCTCCACCAGCGCGCCCGCCTCGTACGCCCTATCGGCGCTGCCATATTTCTCCGCGATCTCGTCGATGGACCAGCAGTACCGCGCCCCAACCACGATGGACTCCGCCTGCGCCCCGGGGATGGTGAAGCCGATTTCCTCCAGGTTGAGGCACTGGTTGGGGTAGCCGTTGCGGCACGGCACGCACTCCCCGCACCAGATCATCTCCTCGCAGGTGACCATGTCACCCTTGCGGGCCGTATCCACGTCGCGGCCGACCTCCACCACCTCGCCGCTGAACTCGTGGCCGATCACCACGGGGAACTTCGTCAGCCCCGGGTACAGCATGTAGCCATCGGCGTCGGCCTCGTAGAAGTGGATGTCCGATCCGCAAACGCCGCAGGCCCGCGGGCGGATGCGCACGTCGCGCGGTCCTAGCGGGGCCTCCGGGACGGTCTCCAGCGACAGGCGGGGATGGCGCCAGATGCTGCTACCGGTGACGGCCTTGCCGGTGCGCTTTTCGAACTCGCTGACCTCATAGCCGGGGCGCGGCGCCCATTCGGCGGAGACCACCAGACCCTTCACGCGAATCACCCTCCAGCAGACGATTCTCGACGGAGCCGGGCGGCAGGCAGGCCGCGAGCCGCCCATCTGTCACTGTACGCTACTTCTCAGCGTACCTCAATCGGTCGCACACCGCAGGCGCGCCGCCCCACGCGCCGGTGCCCGTACGCGCGGCCGCCCCAGCTCCGGCGGAGCGAGGCGCGGGGAAACACATGACGGCGTGCGGAACGGTCACGCCGGGTATTCGCAGGGGCGGGACCGACTCCTGCCCTGCCGGGGCCGCCCGCAGAACCGGGGAGGCGGCGCCGGCTGGATCCTCGCGCTCTGACCCGGGCCGCGGCGGGCGCAGGCCGGCGGGGCGGGACCGGGTGGCGTCACGCGGAACGCAAGCCGGCCGGTATGGGGCGGCGCCGGGACGGGCGTATGCCTGCACGGGCACGGCGTGAGGCCGCGCCTCCGAACGGGCCTGAGACCGGCCGGCACCGCGGAGAGCCCCACAGGAACCGCTGGGACCGGCCGACGCGGGAACAGGAGCCGACCGGGACACGCGGCGCCTCCCGGCGAATTCCCCTGCCATCACTGATCCGGAGGGAACCGGCGTGAAGGTGGCGTTCATCGGGCTGGGAAACATGGGGCGGCCCATGTGCCGCAATTTCTTGAAAGCCGGGTTTCCGCTCGCGGTGTACAATCGGACGCGCGGGCCGGAGCAGGCGCTGGTCGAGACGGGCGCCTCCGCCGCCGCATCTCCGGCGGAGGCCGCCGCACAGGCGGAGGTGATCTGCACCTGCCTCACCGACCCCGCCGCGGTCACGGCGGTGGTGGCAGGCGAACGCGGCGTCTTGGACGGCGTGCGGCCGGGCGCGCTCATCATCGATTTCAGTACCGTGGATCCCGGGACGACGCAGCGCCTGGCGCAGGCGGCGAAGGCCCGCGGGGCCTCCTACCTGGACGCGCCCGTCAGCGGGGGCGCCACCGGTGCCGAGGCAGGCACGCTGACCATCATGGTGGGCGGCGAGCGGGAGGCGTTCGAGCGGGCGCGCCCGGTGCTGCAGGCGGTGGGGAAGCACCTGCACTACCTGGGACCGTCAGGGATGGGCAACGTGGCCAAGCTGGTGAATCAACTGCTGACGGCGGTGAACCAGGCGGCGGTGGCGGAGGCGTTCGCTCTGGGGATGACGGCGGGCGCGGACCCCAAGGCGCTGTACGACATCCTGTCCACGTCGTGGGGCGCCAGCGCCATGCTGCACCGCTCCGTGCCCGCGCACATCATCACGGGCCAGTTCGAGTCGGGGTCGCACCTGGAACTCATGATCAAGGACCTGAGCCTCATCCAGGGCCTGGCCCGGTCCATCAACGCGCCGGTGTTCCTATCGGCGGTAGCGCGGGAGATGTACACGATGGCGCGGGCACAGGGGCTGGGCCGGAAGGACCTGTCGGCGGTGATCCTCCCGCTGCGGCAGACCTGACCTACCACACGACTTCGACGCCCGCGGCTTTACCTATGGATTCGTCGCGGGTCACCAGGCGGGTCTTTGTGGCCTTTGCGGTGGCGGCGATGATCCGGTCAGGCATGTCCGAAATGGCGGTTGCTGGAATGTCCCGAAAATGCTCCACGATTCGCCAGGTCCAGGGGAACGAGCCGATAATTCTGCGGCGCTCGCGCAAGGACTGCCAACACGTCATCGACGAGCGATGAACGAATCACCCCCCGCTCGCTCAGGTATACCATCTCGACAAGCGCGATGCTGGCAACGAGAATGACTTCGCCTCCTTGCGTCGGCAGCGGAAAAGACGCGACGGGCTCGTGGGCTCAGCCCACGAGCAGGACGAGCAGGCCGGCGCATGGACGCCCGTTGGAAGTGCCAGACGAGCGCATGGGTATCGGTGGTATACATCGGTGACGGCCTATCGCTGCCTCCGACGATTCAGCCGCCCCAGACTGCCCCATACTTCCGCGCGTATCTTCTTGAAGTCCTCCTCCGTGAGATCCGGTGTCCCCGCCCAGATACCGCCCAGCTTCACAATGTTTCGCCGCGGCAATTCCTTGTTCAGACGCTCGAACTCCTCGTGGCTGATGATGACCGCCTTCGGCCTTCCCCGCGAAGTGAGGATGACGGGTTCGCGGCCAAAGACGACTTTGTTCACCACCCTCGACAGATCCCGCTTCGCCTCCGCGATGCTGACGTGTTCCATGGGTGTCTCCCAGGCCTCTTATGATCTCTATGGTCATTATATACTCAAAGGGCACCAGCCCGCATTCGTGTCCCTCGTCAAAGGTAGGACGCGCCCACAGGCGCTCCAGCACCCCGGAGCCTTCCTCGCCCACCAGCACCACCGACTCAGCTGCTGAGGCGTCTGCCACTCTGTTCAAGGAGTTTGCTGATCTGGCACCACCCACTCAACTTCTGGGCGCAGGATTTCGTGAGGCGCCTCCGAAACAGTGGTTCCCGTCATGGGACTGAAGGTGCTGTTCAGCCGGCTCGCCGATCCCGCCAGCCGCCGCAGCGCCGAACGGTGGCTGCTGGCGTTCACGGCCCTGGGCTTCATCGTGACGCTGCTGGGGTTGGCCCGCGGCGGAGCCATCGGGAACCGGTGGTTCTTTGCCGCGGTGGTGTGGGTCGCCTTTCTCTACATCCCGCTGCGCATCCTGCTGGAGGTGGCCGGCACCTGGGGGCGGGATCTGCGCCGGTCGCTGACCGCGGAGATCGTCACGCGGGCCGACCGCTACGGCTCGCCGGCGGCGGTGGAGCTGGTGGTGGACTACCTGTTCGGCCGCGATGTGGTGATGCCGCACATCGCCCAACCCATGCACACGGCGAAGGTGAAGGAGGCCGCCGCCGGCGTACTCACCCGAGCCACGCGGCGCGGCGACACGCCGCCGGTCGTGGAAGCCGCGGCGATCACCTCCCTGGCCGTGGTGGCGCGGTGGGTGGAGCGTCTGGCGATGGAGTCGGCGGTGGCCCAGGGTGGCACGGAGCCCATCCAGACCCAGTGGGCCGGCGTGCGCGCCGCGGCGACGCTCGCCGCGCTGACCACGGTCCTGCTCGCCGCCTACCAGGACATGACCGACCGGCCCCTGGTGCTGGCGGGCGCCTCGCCCGAAGACATGCGACGGTTCCTCGACGACTGCCTGGACTTCTGCGACCAGATGGCACTGAACCTGGAAGGCCCCCGCTGGCAGGAAACTGCCTCCCTGGCCGCGCCCACCCTGGAGGAGACCGCCGCCGCGGAGATCATGGAGGCCTGGCGCGCGTACTGCAGCACGCCGCCTCCGGCGCCCACGGCGCTGCGTCGCTTCCTGGACACCGTGGTCGGTTGAACCGCGCCCCGTCGTTGTTCATGCGCAGTCGGTCATGCCGGTGCCCGGCACCAGCGAAAGGATGAAAATGGTGTGCAGGGCACCCAGTTTTCGAACACATATTCGGGCAGAGGCACCATTTTCATGGTAGGGCCGGCCGAGCCGCGCCTCCCCCCTCCGAGCAAGCCGGGCCCACGGCCCGGCGGTCAGATGTGTCAGCCCGTCTCCCCTTCGAACCCGACCTCCACCCGGCCGTCCGGGTGGACGAAGACGGGGACGGTGTTCTGACGGCTCATCTCGATGACCTTCCGCTGCAGGCCGGGGTCATCGTCAACAAAGATCTCGTCGAAGTCCACCTTGCGCCCGGTGAGGACCCGCCTCACCTGCACACAGGTCGGTCAGTCGCTAAGCGAGTACATGATGAGCCGCTTCGCCATCGTTCCCTCCTCGAGGATGACCTGGGGCTAGGGGGACCCCCTGGAGTGTTTTTGCACACGCACCGCGGCTCCCTGCCGGGACGGCCATCACCGAGAAGGAGGGTTACGTCCGGCACCGAAGGTGTCTTCTCAATTGCATAGCAAGGAGGGGACTCGGATGAGCCGCGAAGCCTCGCTGGAGCACGTCCTCAGCCGGCTGAGCCCCACGACGCGGCGGGAGTTCCTCAAGCGGGTGGCCGTCCTGGGCCTCTCCGCCTCCGCCGCGCAGGCGTTTCTCATCAGGAATCCCCTGGTGGTCACCGCCGCGCCAGGCCCCAGGCGGGGCGGCATGGTCCGCGTGATGGGGCACCACGAGATCAGTAGCCTGAGCCCCGACGACGCCGGCCCCCTCGTCCATTTCGTCATCGTCACCCAGATCCACAACGCGCTGCTGGAAGTCAACGAGAACTTCGTGTTGGAGCGGGTTCTGGCCGAGCGCTACACCGCGGCGCCCGACGGCTCGGTGTACACGTTCCACCTGCGCAGGGGCGTGAAGTTCCACGACGGCCGCGAGTTTGCGGCCGAGGACGTCAAGTACACCTACGAGTGGTACCTCAACCCCGCCAACAACGCCATCAACGCGGCCAACTTTGCGGGCGTGGATCGGATCGAGATCCCGGACCGGTACACCGTGGTGGTCAAGATGAAGGACGCCAACGCGGCGTTCCTGCGGCGGGGGGCGACCACGCTCATCGTCCCGGCGCACTACCACAGCCGGGTCGGGGAGCGGTCCTACAAGACCGCGGCCATGGGGACGGGCCCCTTTCGCTTGAAAGAGTGGCGGCCCGCGGAGTACACGCTGCTGGAAGCCTTCGACCAGCACTTCCGGGGCCGGCCGCCCCTGGACTTCTTGCGGGAGGAAATCGTCCCGGAAGCCTCCGTCCGCGCCATCGGATTGCGCACCGGCGCGTCCGACGGTTCTGTGTGGCCCCTGCTGGCGGAGGACAGCCTGCGCTTCGCGGGCGACCGGAACTTCACCGTCTTCCGGACGATCACGACCGGGCTCAACCACTTTCCCATCAACAACGACCTGCCGTTCTTCGCGGACAAGCGCGTGCGGCAGGCGCTGATGCACGCCATCGACCGCCAGCGCCTGATCGACGACGTCTTCAAGGGGACCGCGGTGCTCGCCCACGCGAACCTCTCACCCGCCGTCCAGCAGTGGTACAACCCCAATGTCAAGAAGTATCCCTACTCGCCCGAGCGGGCAAAAGCGCTCCTGACGGAGGCCGGGTGGGTACCCGGCCGCGATGGCATCCGGGTCAAGGACGGGCGGCGGTTCTCCTTCACCTGCGCGGTGATCACCGGCGACCGGGTGCGCCGACCCGAGGCCGAAGTCGTCCAGCAGGACCTGGCCACCGTGGGCGTCGAGATGAAGATCGTGGAGAAGCCCGTCGCCACCATCAACACCCAGCTCCCCCGGGGCGAGCTGGACGCGTCGCTGTTCAACTGGACCTACGGCGGGACCGGCGGGGAGCCGGACGCCTCCGCCACCCTGCGCAGCGGGCAACTCAGGAACTTCTCCCGGTACAAGAATCCGCGCATGGACGAACTGCTCGCCCGCGGGCTGCGGGAGGTGGACCCGGCAAAGCGCAAGCGGGTCTACAACGAGGTACAGGACCTCTTCGCCGAGGACGTGCCCTTCCTGTACATGATGTACTGGCACTGGTTCGACATCTTCTCCCGGCGGATCAAGGGCCTGCCCACCTCGGCCCTGTGGGGTGCCACCCCCCTCTACCGCACGGCCTACCGGTGGTGGATCGAGTGACCGCGGTCTCTTGAGGGGGCCCCGGGGGTGCCAGCCGGCCAGGGGAGAAGCGAGGAGAAGGAGGAAAGCACGGGGCACCGAACGACTGTGTGTAATTTCAGAGCAGGGGGGGACTGTGGATGAGCCACGACGCCGGTCTGGACCAGGTCCTGAGCCAGCTGCCTCCCAAGACGCGCCGAGAGTTTCTCAAGCAGGTGGCTGCGTTAGGCCTCTCCGCCACCGCCGCCCAGGCGCTCCTCATCCGGAACCCCAGGGTTGTCACCGCTGCCCCCAGCCCGGGGCGGGGTGGCACGGTGCGCGTCACCGGGCACCACGAGATCTCGAGCCTGAGCCCAGACGACTCGGGCCCCCTGGTCCACTTCGTCGTGGTCACCAACATCCACAACGCACTCCTGGAGGTCAACGAGAACTACGTCCTGGAACGGGTGCTTGCCGAGCACCATGAGGCGGCCAAGGACGGCATGTCTTACACCTTCAGGCTTCGCCGCGGCGTGAAGTTCCACGACGGCCGGGAGTTCACCGCGGAGGACGTCAAGTATACCTACGAGTGGTACCTCAACCCCGCCAGCAACGCCATCAACGCGGCGGACTTCGCCGGGGTGGATCGCATTCTCACCCCCGACAAGTACACGGTCGTCGTGCGGATGAAGGAGCCCAACTCCGCCTTCCTCCGGCGGGGTGCCCGGGCGTTTATCGTGCCCGCGCACTACCACAGCCGCGTGGGCGAGAAGACCTACAAGACGGCGGCCATGGGGACCGGCCCGTTCCGGCTGAAGGAGTGGCGGCCCGCCGAGTACACCCTCCTGGAGGCGTTCGACCAGCACTTCCGGGGCCGGCCACGGCTGGACTTCTTCCGGGAGGACATCGTGCCGGAAGGCTCGGTGCGGGCGATCGCCCTGCGCACCGGGACCTCGCAGGGCAACGTCTGGCCGCTGCTGGCGGAGGACAACATCCGCTTCGCCCAGGACCGCAACTTCAAGGTCCTGCGCACCATCAGCAACGCCGTCAACCACTTCCCCATCAACACCGACCTGCCGTTCTTCGCGGACAAGCGCGTGCGGCAGGCGGTGATGCACGCCGTCGACCGGCAGCGCCTCATCGACGACGTGTTCAAGGGCACGGCGGTCCTCGCCCACACGAACCTGTCGCCCGGGCTGTCGCAGTGGCAGAACACGGGCGTCAAGAAGTACGACTACTCCCCCCAGAAGGCCAAGGCGCTGCTGGCAGAGGCAGGCTGGCGCCCCGGCCGTGACGGCATCCTGGTCAAGGATGGCCGGCGCTTCTCCTTCACCTGCAACGTGATCACCGGGGACCGGGCGCGCCGGCCCGAGGCGGAGGTCGCGCAGCAGGACCTGGCCGCGGTCGGCATCGAGATGAAGATTGTGGAGCGGCCGGTCGCCACGATCCTCAACCAGTTGCCCAAGGGCGAGATGGACGCGTCGCTGTTCAACTGGACCTACGGCGGCGCCTGGGGCGAACCCGACGCGGGGTCCACGCTGAAGAGCGGCCAGCTCCGCAACTTCTCCCGGTACAAGTCCGCCCGCATGGATGAGCTGCTGGGGCAGGGCGTGCGGGAGGTGGACCCGGCCAAGCGCAAG
>JACQTN010000555.1 GCA_016210785.1 Armatimonadota bacterium | reverse complement strand
TTACTGATCGTTGCAGGTTCAGCTGCGCACTCACAGTTCAAAATTCAGGGGGGGGGATTGTTGCATGGATATGCGATGGAAGGGCGTCGCGCTGGTTCTGATTGGGCTCCTGATCGGCCTCATGACCGGGGCCGTCGCCATGGCGATCGCGCAGGGCGCCATGGAGGGCGCCAAGAACGACGTGGGCAGGGCCTCGGATGAGGTCGAGGTGGCCCTGAAGAGCCTCGCGGCCGAGCGCCAGATGATGCAGAAGATGTCTGGCATGAAGATGACCGCGAACGAGAAGGAAATGATGAAGTACCTCAAGCAGAGCTGGACCACCAAGCAGAAGACGCTTGAGGCCGTCAAGTTCATCTGGTCTGCCGAGAAGAAGATGGCGGACCACATCTCCAGATAACACCCGCCGATCGGACGCACCGGTGGCCCGCCGGCGTCTGGCGGGCCACCGTGTTTTTTCCTCGCCACTTTGCCTCCCCGCACGACCCGCGCCGTGCGTACACGTGTTCGACCGGGAAGGGATTTCCGCCCCGGTAGCCGACCAAATAGGTGGCACCGTCGCTGCCTGCCAAAAACATCGTGTACAGACGAGACCGCTCCCTCCCGCAACCGTCGGACAGGCGAAGAGCCCTGAGGCGTGCCGCGGCTCTCCCCGTAGCGTTCGTGCTATTCCTGGCGGCGCCGGGCCGCGCCCAGCCGTTCGCGGACATCCCCGCCGATGGGTGGGCCTCCCGCGCGCTCTCCGACCTGGCCGCGGCGGGGCTGATCCAGGGATACCCGGAGGGTACGTTCAGGGGGGACCGGGCGATCACGCGTTACGAGGCTGCGGCAATAGTGGCCCGGCTCCTGGCGCGGGCCGGGGCGGTGGCCGTGCCATCCCCGCACCCGGCACCGCCGCGGGGCGTGCGGCGTGATGAACTGGACCAGGCCCGGGGGCAAACTGGCACTGGGGCGCACGAGGCCGTCGCCCTGAGGGCCGCGCTGACCGGCGAGATCAGCCGGCTGGAGCGGCTGGCGCGGGATCTCCGCGGGGAACTCGCCGCGGTGGGCATCCGCTTCGATGCGGTCGAAGAGCAACTGCGCGCCCTCAAGGCCCGCGTGGATGCGACGAGGGTGACCGGGGAGATCGTCCAGCGGTCCGAGGGGCGTCGCTTCCTCCAGGCGGGCCAGCCGGACCTGACCTGGGCGAACCGGTACCGGGTGCGGGTGCAGCTCACAGGAGAGGTGAGCCCGCAGGCGTCCGCCACGGTGCGCCTGACCACCCACGTGCCCGACGCGAGCGTGGGCGGTCCCGGCGTGCTTCCGCCGGGCATCGACGCCAACTCGCGCTTCGTCAATGCGTCCAGCGACTACCCCCTGGCCGGAGCGCTGACCCTGGACCGGGCCTACCTGGATCTGCGCGGCCCCTTCGGCGTACCGGTGTGGCTGCGGGTGGGCCGGCAGACCGGCGTGCAGTTGGGTCCCATCGGCCTGCTGCTCAGCACCGGCCACGATTCCTGGGCCACCATCAGCGCGTCCCTGCAGGCCGTGGATGCGGCCATCGCCGCCTTCAACGTCAGCGGCTGGGAGGTCCGGGCGCTCGGCGCCCGGGTGCGCGGTGGCGGCGACGCGGGAGGCTGGGATCTGTGGGCGGCACGGGTCTCCCGCGCGCTGCTGTCCAAAGACACACTCACCGTGGGCCTGAACTACCTTCGCTCCAGCACACACGGGGCCGGCACCATCCTGTTCACCACCGGACAGTCGCTGGTCGCCGGCCCCATCGTCACCCGCGACCCTCTCGGATCCGGGTGGGGCCTGGACGCGGATTGGACCATCCGGCCCGGCGTGAGCCTCACCGCGGAATGGGCGAACTGGAACCACTCCGGATCCACCCTCACGGGCGTGACGGCCAGCGGCCTCGAGGCCCGGCTCGCGCTGGACCTGGCCAGGCTTGGCTGGATCCTCCCCGGTTCGCCGACGCTGACCCTCGGGTACCAGGGGTTTGACGAGAACTTCAACCCGTGGTTCGGCGCGGCGGAGGACCCGTTCTCCACCATCTTCGACGTGGGGAACTTCAAGGGAGTCAACGTCAGGCTGGAGGTCGCGCTGGGGGAGAAGTGGACCCTGAGCGTGCTCTACGCCTCGGGCCAGCAGGCGTCCAACGGCCGGCCATGGTCGGGCTTTGACGTGGCAGCCATCTACCCGCTGGCGGAGCGCGTGGAGCTGTTGTTGCGCTACCTCAACGTGTTCTACGCCGACCCCGATTTCGCCACGGCGGAAGCCACCACCATCATCCGCGCGCAACTCACCCTTCGCTGGTAGCCGCGGCGCCCACCCCGCGCCGCGCACACGCGGCAGGGGCCCCGGCGTGCGGCCGGCGGGCTTCCCCTCCGCTGGCACCGAGACTGCTAGCCAGCCGATGCAGCGGTGCCGGATCTTATCAGGGGTCGCGCGCGCGAGGGGTGGGACAGGTGAAAGGAACTCTGGCAGCAATCGTGGCGGCACTGGCGCTGGTGGCAGCGCCGGCCTTCGCCGGATCGGCCGCCGGGGCGTCCGGCGGTGGCGGGCCGACGGCGGCGGACGGCGGTCTCGCGACGCAGGCGGACAATTCACCCCCGCTGTTTGCGCCTCCGGTCTCGGTGACCGTCTGGGTGCCCGCGTTCTCGGCGCTGCACGCCCGCACGGCGGTGTGGAGCACCATCGTGAGCGCGGGGCCCGTGGACCTGCTGGCTCCGCTCACAGTCCCGGTCTCCCAGTGGACCGGCCGGCGGACGGGCGTTCAGTTCGACCCGGTCGGCCTGCGGCTGAGCGCGGATGCTGATCCGTGGCGTGCCATCGCGGGCGACCGAGACGCCACGGAAGCGGTGCCCGTGGTGGCCAGGCTGCTGGGCAGGCAGGTTGCGGAGGCAGCCACCCGCTTCCACGCGGGCGCCCCCGGAGGATGGGACGTGGGAGCGGGCCTCAGGCTCGGCATCGCGGCGGGCGACCTGCTCACACTGGGGCTCACGTACGTGGCGGCAGGGCTGCGGC
>JACQTN010000571.1 GCA_016210785.1 Armatimonadota bacterium | reverse complement strand
GTTCAGCAGCACCTTCCGGCCCTTCACCGCGGTCATCCCCAGGGAGAGCGACCCGGTGCTGCTCCTGCCCAACCTGGAACTCGGCCTGGGCAGGGACACCTGCTGGTTTGCCGACATCCGCATCTGGGGCGGCGCGAAGGCGGATTACAAGGACCCCCTGGAGGCGGCGAAGGCCGTTATCGACGAGAAGAAGCTGCGGCGCGTCGGCGTGGAGATGTCGCGCGGCCAGCGCATCGGGATGACGCTGGAGCAGTGGGGCCAGGTGCAGCGGCTGCTCCCTAACGTGCAGTGGGGCGACTCCGCGGACGTCCTGTGGCGGCTGCGCATGGTGAAGTCGCCCACCGAGGTCGCCTACATGCGGGAGGCCTGCCGGCAGACCGACGCCGGCATCGCCGCGGCCGTGGCCGTGGCCCGCGAAGGCGCCAGCGAGATGGAGATGTCGGTGGCCATGGGCACGACGATGATGAAGGAGGGCGCGGACACCGTCCGCTCGCTGAGCATCGCCTCCGGGCCGAAGCGCTACGACCAGTTGAACGCCCCCGCCGTGGACCGGAAGCTGCGGCGCGGCGAGATGGTCAACATGGACTGCGGGTGCCTCTACCGCGGCTACCACGGCGACCTGACCCGGGGCTTCTTCGTGGGCGAGGCGAGCCAGCGGCAGCGCGACTTCTACAACGCGTCGCTGGAGATTTTCTACGAGGCGGCGCAGGCGGTGCGTCCCGGCATCACCTGTGAAGAACTCGACCGGGTCGCCGAGCAGGCGATCGTCAAGCGAGGGTACCGGGAGTACATGCTGCACCGCACCGGGCACAGCCTGGGCCTGGAGGTGCATGAGGACCCCAGCATCGGCCCCGGTTACACCCAGGTGCTGGAGCCGGGCATGGTGCTGGCCATCGAGCCCGGGATCTATGACTTTTCTATCGGCGCGTTCCGGATTGAGGACAACGTGGTGGTGACGGAGAAGGGTTTCGATTATCTCAGCCACGCACCGCGAGATCTGATCATCCGTTGATACGGCAGAGCCCCCTCTCCCTCTGGGAGAGGGTTGGGGTGAGGGATACCGCACATGACACGCGTGACAGTCGGCGTCGGGCTGCTAGCCGATCAACCGCCTGAGGGTTTCACCCGCGCCGTGGACGCCGCGGAGTCGCTAGGCTACGACACCATCTGGATCCCCGACGAGCGCTTCTTCCGCGACGTGTTCGTGGCGCTGGCCCTGGCGGCATCGCGCACGAAGCGGGTGCGGCTGGGGCCGTGCGTCACGGACGCCTTCATCCGCCACCCCGCTGTCACGGCGATGCAGATGGCCACGCTGCAGGCCATCAGCGGCGGGCGGGCGGTGCTGGGCATCGGCGCGGGCCTGTCCGGGTTCGCGGCGCTGGGCATCAAGCCCCAGAACACCGTGGGGCGGATGCGGGAAGCGATCCGGGTGATCCGCGCGCTGCTGGCGGGACAGGAAGCGGTCGCGGACAAGGCGGGCGTCCGCTTCCGCGGTAAGCTGGACATCCCGGCGGTGCCGCCGGTCCCGGTGTACGTGGCCGGGCGCGGGCCGAAGATCCTGGAGCTGGCCGGCGAGGTGGGCGACGCGGTCATGTTCGGCGCGATGGCGTCGGCCGGCGCCATCGCCTACGGCAACGCCCGCGTGGAGGCGGGCGCGCGGCGCATCGGCCGGGACCCGACGGCGATTGAGCGGGCGCTGTGGATCCACACCTTCCTGTCAAAGGACGGCGAGAAAGCCAGGCGCAACGCCCGCCGCATCATCGTGGGGATCATCCTCTCCAGCAAAGACATCCTGCCCAGCCTGGGCGTCACCGTCCCGCTCGAACTAGAGAAGGCGCTGGAGCCCGTGGTCTACGGGTACCACTGGGACATCGATGCGAAGATCCTCGAGCTGATCCCCGAGCACCTGGTGGACGCCTTCACGCTGGCGGGCGCCCCGGAGGAAGTGGCGGCCAAGGCGCGGCGCCTCGTCGCCGCTGGATACTCCCATCTGGCCCTGCGTCTGTGGACGCCCAAGGAGGAATCGGTGATCGAGCCGATGACGCTTTTCGCGGAGCAGGTGCGACCGGCGCTTGCATAGCGTCATCGCTTGCAGGCTTCACCTCGCGGTAAGATCCTGAGCACCGCGACTTCTCGCCGCGCTTCGTAGATGACGAACAGCACACGCCAGCCGCCGACCCGCAGACGGCGTACGCCCGGCTCGCCCGCTACCGGACGAATGTCCAGCGTCCGGTTGAAGGGATCTCGTTGGAGCTCACGGAGCGCGATGAGCAGCCGCTCCCGCTGAACGCGGTCCACCCTGTCCAGCGTCCTCTCCGCCTGCCGGGAGAGGATGAGGCTATGCATGCCGGCGGGCGGCCCGCGACGGGGACCTGTACTTCGCCTCTACCTCTGCGAGGGTGACGTATTCTCCCCGGCGGATCTCCTCGAGGCCCTCCCGGACCTCGGCCAGTTCCGCCGGCGTCAATTGCTCGGGGTCTCTGTGCTCAATCGTGTAGCGGCCGAGATACCCGTCCACCAGACCGGCCAGAACCTGGGCCATGGTCTGGTCAACCTCGATAGCAGCCGCCTTCAACGCCTTGATGGTCCGGACCGGCACTCCCCGCACGACGAGGGTCTTTGTCACCTCACGGCTCGGTCTCACACCGGTTACCTCCCCGACGCGCCGTCGGGCTCACGCGGTAGCTTTGATTTGCATTGTATAACAATGCATACAATGCTGCAACGGGGGTCACCGCGCTCCCTTCCCCGACGGACCGGGCAGATTCATGCTCCGTATCTTCTCCGACTGCACCCTGAAGGCAGACCGGCCGCGGTCGGCGAGCATCTTCTCTGCGTACGCCGTGCCTGCCTCGGGGCCGAGATAGCGGACGGCGACCTCCCGCGCGACGCGCTCCGCCAGTTCCGGCGCCATCGCCGCTCGCCCTTCCACGGTCACGCAGGGACAGTGAGGGCTGTTGTCCTCCGTGTCCACCACCATCGCCACCCGGCCGTCGCGCACGATGTTGCGGGCCGTGACGCGGCCGCTGCGGGTCGTGATCAGGAAGGCGTCGCCGTCGATGAGGTACCACACCGGCACCACGTGCGGGGAGCCGTCAGCGTTGGTGGTGGCCAGGCGGGCCAGGCGGGGAGGAGCAAGAAAGCGCCGGACGTCTGCGGACAGCTGGCTCACGAACGGACCTCCTGCCGGGAGTGAACACGCGCCCAAGAGAGTTTTGCCCGAAGGGCCGAACTCCTGCTACACTGTGCGGTAGGCTGGACACTCGTGGCCACCAGTGTCCGGCCATCCCGGCATCACTCGGGGCGGCACGCATGGATATGACCGGTTTTCATCCCCTGGTCTCCCGCTGGTTCGAGGAGCGGTTCGGGCAGCCCACCGCCCCGCAGGCCGCGGGTTGGGCCCGCATCGCCGAAGGCCGGGACACCCTGATCGCCGCGCCCACCGGCTCGGGAAAGACGCTGGCGGCGTTCCTCTGGTCCATCAACGGGCTCGTCCAGCGCGCCGCGGCGGGCACCCTGCGCGACGAGACCGCCGTCGTCTACATCTCCCCGCTGAAAGCGCTCGGCAACGACATCCAGAAGAACCTGCAGGAGCCGCTCGCCGGCATCCGCGCGCTGGCGGAGGCGGAGGGCCTGCCGCTGCCGGAGATCCGGGTGATGGTGCGCACCGGCGACACGCCCTCGCGTGAACGGGAACTGATGGCCCGCAAGCC
>JACQTN010000570.1 GCA_016210785.1 Armatimonadota bacterium | reverse complement strand
AGTCCCGCCTCCCAGCCGAACGCTTCGCACACGGCGTAGGCCGTGGAGAGCGGGATGATGGCCACGGAGAACAGCGCGGCGTTCAGCAGGCCAATGGCGAACAGGGCGGAGGCGTAGCGGCCGGCCAGAGGGGCCAGGGCCAGGGCGGCGTCCTTGGCGCCGGCGACGCCGATGCCGTTGACGTGCAGGGTTGCCGCACAGGCCACCACGATGAAGAACGCGATCAGGTTGGCGCTGACCATCCCCACGTACGTGTCCCACTTGGCCAGGTGGTACTCCGCCGCGGTGATCCCCTTGTCCACCACGGAGGCCTGGTGGTAGAACTGCATCCACGGGGCAATGGTGGTGCCCACCACGCCGATCACGGTCGCCAGATACGCGGGCGTGGCCTGGAAGGACGGGGTGAGGGTTTCCCGCAGGACCTGGCCCCATGGGGGCCGCGCCAGGACCGCCGACGCGATGTAGGTGACGTAGACGAGTATCGCCCCCAGGAAGACGCGCTCCACCGACCGGTAGGACCCCTTCACCACCAGCAGCCAGACGATGACGCCCGCCGCCGGCACCGACACGTACCGGCTGACCCCGAAGATCTCCAGGCTCCCGGCGACCCCCGCGAAGTCCCCCACGGTGTTGGCGAAGTTGGCCACGACCAGCGTGGCCATGGCAAACAGGGTCAACCGCACGCCGAAACGCTCCCGGATCAGGTCGGCCAGCCCCTTCCCGGTCACGGCGCCCATGCGCGCCGCCATCTCCTGCACGACCGACAGCGCAAACGCGGTCAGGAAGAGCGTCCACAAGATGCGGTAACCGAAGGACGCGCCCGCCACGGAGAAGGTCGCGATGCCGTTGGCGTCGTTGTCCACGTTGCCGGTGATGAGGCCCGGGCCCATCACCGACAGGACCAGCAGCAGACGCGTCCATGAGGTCCGCAGGCGGGTCACGGCGGCCGGGTGGTCTCGCGTGAGCATGAACGGGGGAGGGGATCAGGGAGCGCGGCGCCACCGGCGGCTGAACCAGCGCGGCCGCGGGCTGGCCTTCTCCATGACCAGGTCCATGACGTCGTCGATGGTCACCACGCCCAGCAGGCGGCGTTCCCGGTCCATGACGGGCACGCCCAGCAGGTCGTACTTCTCCAGCACGCTGGCCGCCTCTTCCTCCGGGTCGTCGGCGTAGGCCGCGATGACGTCGCGCTCCATGATCTCCGACAGGCGCGTCTGCGGGGGCGCGATAATGAGGCTGCGGAGGGACAGCACCCCCACCAGCCGCCCCTCGCCGTCCACCACGTACAGATAGTAGATGGTCTCGGCGCCGGGGGCCAGGTCCCGCAGGCGCTGGATCGTCTCCTCCACCGTGAGCGTCTCCGGGAGGGCGATGTGCTCGGTGTTCATGTGGCTGCCCACGGTGCCCTCCGGGTAGCGCAGGAGTTCCTTCACCTCCTGCGCCTCCTCCGGCTCCATCAGCGAGATGATCTCGCTGGCCTTCTCCTCGGGCAGGTCGCGCACCAGGCCCGCGGCATCATCGGGAGACATCTCTTCCAGCAGGTCCGCGGCTTTCTCGCTGGGCAGGCTCTTCACGATGTCCACCTGGACCTCCGGCTCGGCCTCGGCCAGCGCCTCCGCCGCGGCCTCCTCTTCCAGGACTGCCAGCATCTCGACGCGGTCGTCGCGGTCCAGCTCCTCCAGCAAGTCGCCCAGGTCGGCGGGGTGGATGTCCCGCAGTTTCTCCCGGCTGATCTTGAGCTTGAGGGGGGTTCGGGGGCCGCCCAGCGTGGCCACCATGTTCCACGGGATGAGGCGGTCGGCCAGCGGCCGCCGCAGCAGCGTGCCCACGCGGCGGGCGGCGCCCTCGAGGTTGAGACGGCGCAGCAGGCCGCCGCTCCCCACGTCCGCCGCCACCAGGCGGAGCGCGCCGCCTTGGAGGGCGAGTTGCAGGTCGTTGACGCGCACCACCTTCAGCCCGTCGATGTCCACGACCTGTTTGTCCAGCACCTCGTCCGCCAGCAGGAACTCCTCGGGCTGCAAAGGCCGCGGCTTGAGGGCGTAGCGCTCCGCGCGCAGACGCACCTCGGAGGCGTCCAGGCGCTCCACGGCCTCCCAGGGGATCAGAGAGATGCGGCTGCGGTCGCCCTTGATGGCCAGGCCGGTGATGCGGGGGAAGACTTCGCTCTGGTCGATGACCAGATCCCCGAGGGTGCCAATCACGTCGCCCCTGGCGTCCAGGATCGGCCTGTCGAGGATCTGGCTCAGGTACATCTCACCACTACTTTGCCAAACTGCTCGCGGGCTTCCAGCACCCGGTGCGCCTCCGCGATCTGGTCCAGCGGGAGGACGCGGTCCACCACCGGGTCGATCTCGCCCCGCCACACCAGCCCGCACACGATCTCGGTCTCGCGCTGCGTGCCCATGGGCGCGCCCAGCACCATGCGGTGGCGCTGGTAGATCTCGCGAATGTCGATCTCCACGCGACCGCCGGTGGTGGCGCCGCAGATGACCAGGCGCCCCCCGCGGGCCAGACTGCGGATGCTCTCCTGCCACGTGCGCGCGCCGAGGCCGTCCACCACCACGTCCACCCCCCGGCCGCGGGTGAGGTCGAGCACCTGCGTGGAGAAGGGCTCCTCACCCGTAAGGATCGTGGCGTCGGCGCCCAGGGCGCGGGCCCGGTCCAGCTTCCAGGCGGACGCGGAGCCGGCGATCACCCGCGCCCCCACCCGCACCGCGATCTGCAGCGCGGCGCAGGCCACCCCGCCGCCCACGCCCAGCACGAGCACCTCTTCGCCGGGCCGCAGACCGGCGCGGGTGATCAGCATCCGCCAGGCGGTCGTGTAGGCCACCGGCACCGCGGCGGCCTTCTCAAACCCCAGGTCGCCTTCGATGGGGATCAGGTTTTTCGCGGGAATGCGGACGTACTCCGCCAGGCCGCCGTCCGCGTGCTCGCCGAGGATGTGGTAGCGCAGGCACATGGTGTGCTCCCCGACGCGGCAGTACTCGCAGGCGCCGCAGTACAGGCCCGGATAGAGCACGACGGGGTCGCCTGCCCGCACGCCGGAGACCCCCCGCCCCACTTCCGCCACCACGCCCGCCACGTCGCCGCCCGAGATGCGCGGCAGGTCCTTCCCCCGCCAGGGGAAGATATCTTCGGGAGGCCCGCTGCGCATCCACAGGTCGAGATGGTTGAGGGCACAGGCCTTCACCGCGACCAGCGTGTCCTCCGAACCGATCTCGGGCGTCGGGACCTGCTCCAGCCGCAGGACATCCAGACCCCCATGCTCGCGGATCACCACCGCCCGCATGGCTTCACCTCATCGTCTGTGCGCGGTCACGCCAGGCGCGCCCGGGTTCCCTCCAGCGCCACGCGCGTATCCAGTTCCTCGCTGAACGCGGCCAGACGCTCCAGGATGCGCGCCGCCCGCTCGCCCTCCGCGGGCGCCGGATCGCCCTCTTGATCCAGCACCACCGGCCGGAACTCCATCTCCTCTACCCCGTCCGGCGCCAGCGTCGCCCACGCCAGCACGCTTTCCTTCATCTCCGGGATCCTCGTGCGCGGATGGTTATAGCCGACGAACGGTCGGACCGGCTGGGGCCGCACGTACCGGTGGAAGACGAAGTTGCCCAGGCTGTAGCAGATCACGCCCCGGCCGTACCGCTCCACACCGTGGATGACGTGGGGATGGTGCCCGAGCGGCCGCTGGTAGTCCACCAGCGGTCCCTGGAATCCCCCCATCCAGGTGGGCGGCACGCCCCAGTGGATGCCGACCACCACCGCGTCGGCGCGCTCCCGGGCGTGGCGCACGGCGGCCTCCGCCCGCGCCACGTCCTCCTGGTGGGCGGTGGTGAGCACGTAGGGCGCGGTGCCCGGCTGCTCTTCCTGCATGATGCCGTCGACGCGGAAGTCGGAGAAGACGCGGATGGGCGCCAACCCCGGGCGGTCGGGCGCGGCCGCCGATCCGTGCGGCAGCGTGGCGGCCAGCGCCAGAAAGGCCACGCGCATCCCGCCGGCGGTGAGCACCGCCGGGGCCGTGGCCTCCTCCAGATTGCGCCCCGCGCCCACCAGCGGGATGCCCGCCCCGCGGAAGACGTCCAGGGTCTGCAGAAATCCCTCTTCCCCGAAGTCGAAGGCGTGGTTGTTGGCGACCGTGGCCACGTCCACTCCGAAGCGCACCAGTTCGCCCACCAGCGCGGGATCGCTGCGGAACGTGATGAACTTCTCCGCGGACCGGCCGCGGTCCGTCAGCGGCATCTCCACGTTGGCGAAGGCCAGGTCGGCCTCGCGCAGCCAGGCGTGGGGCGGCCCGTCCCGCAGGGCGTGGCGGAACATCATGTCGCCGGTGGCGGCCAGAATCACCCGCGCCATCGCGCACCCTCCTTGGGCATGCGGCCCAGCGCCTCCATCACGGCAATGGAGGTCTTGATCCCCGCGAAGAACAGGTCCACCTTCATGTTCTCGTTGGGGGCGTGGTTGCTCTCATCGTGGTTGGCATAGGGGACGACCACCGAAGGCATCTTGAGGATCTTGGTGAAGACGTAGTCCGGCAGCGTGCCGCCCAGCGCCGGCACGATGACGGGCGCCTTCCCTTGCGCCTGGGCCACCGCTCCCATCACCGCCCGGCAGACGGGCAGGTCGGGCGGCGTGCGCGACGGCGGCACCGCGCCGATCTTGCGCACCGCCGCCCCGGGCGCGTGCGCGGCCGCAAATCTCCTGAACGCGCGGAAGATCTCCTCGGGGTCCTGGTCCACGACCAGGCGCATGTCCATCTTCAGCAGTGCCCGGCCGGGGATGATGGTCTTGGCGCCGGGCCCGCCGTACCCGCTGGTGAAGCCGGCGATGTTGAGCGTGGGCTCGAACATCAGGCGCCGGTAGAACTCCGCTCCACCGGCGATGGGCGTCGTGCGCAGGCCGTGCTCGCGCAGGAACTCCTTGCGATCGAAGGGGATCCGGCGGAGCGCCTCCCGCTCGTACGCGGAGGGCGGCCGCACGCGCCGGTAGAAGCCGGGGATGCGAACCCGCCCCTTCTCGTCGCGCATCTTCGCCAGCAACTCCACCAGCTCCCACGCCGGATTGGGCAGCACGTTGCCCTTGTTGCCGGAGTGGTAGTCGCTGGCGGCTCCCCGCGTTTCCAGCTCCACGTACAGGATGCCCCGCACGCCGAAGCAGACGATGGGGCGGCCGGATGGGTGCATGCCGCCGTCCGCGGTGTAGGCCAGGTCGGCCCGCAGCCGCCGCCGGTGCTGGCGGACGAACGCCGCCAGGTTGGGGCTGGCGCTTTCCTCCTCCCCTTCCAGCACGACCTTCACGTTGACCGGCACCCGGCCCTGGACCTCGCGGAACGCCTGAATCGCCAGCAGATGGGCCAGGTGCTGCCCCTTGTTGTCGGCGATGCCCCGGGCGTAGATGCGGCCGTCCCGGATCGTGGGCTCAAACGGCGGGGACTGCCACAACTCGAGCGGCTCGGGCGGCTGGACGTCGTAGTGCCCGTAGAAGAGCACGGTGGGCCGCGACGGGTCTTCGATCCGCTCGCCGTAGACCACGGGCTGGCCCGGCGTGCTGATGAGAGAGGGCTCCAGGCCCACGTCGCGCATGGTCTCCATCAGCAGCGCCGCGCACTCCTCCACGCCCACCCCCTGCGCGCTGATGCTGGGCTGGCGCACGAGCCGGAAGAGCAGGTCCAGGTGCTGGTCGCGGTGGGCGTCTACCCACCGGTCGAGAACAGCAGTCACTACGGTTCCTCCTCGGCGGCGCGGGACTCTCCCCAAAGGCTTCCACCCGTGCCGCGCGGATTCCCGCCGTCGGGAGCGCCGCGTCGCCCGGCGTGGGGCACGTTCCACCTACCCATACAGGTGGCAGGACACCACGTGGTTGGGGGCGACGGCGACCGCCAGGGGCGTGACGGTCCGGCGCACGTCCATCACCTTCGAGCAGCGGCCGGCAAAGGGACAGCCGCGGGCCGGACCGATGGGCGTGGGCACGGCGTCCCGGGTCTCCACGCGGGCCATGCCCAGCGTGGGGTCGGGTACGGGCGCCGCCGCCGTCTGCGGCCTGCGCCACACTGGGGCGGCCGAGGAGTTCCGTCCGATGGCATCGAAAGGCTACGCGACCGGCGACATCGGACTCACTCACCGGAGGCAGCCACCATGGCGGAGTTTGACGAGGCAATCCGGAAGGATGTCTCGGCGGAGACCCTGCAGTGGCACCTGGAGTACCTGTGCACGCTGGCCCGCGACTCGGGGACACCGCCTGAGCGCCAGGCCGCAGACTACATCATGGAACAGCTCCGGCGCTACGGGGTCGACGCCCGCCTGCACGAGTTCGACGCCTACCTGAGCTACCCGCTGGACTCCACCCTGGAGGTGGTCGCGCCCGAACGGATCACCCTGCCCTCCCGGCCCCGCGCCTTCTCCGCCAGCACGCCCGACGATGGTATCGAAGGCGAGGTGGTCTTCATTGGCGAGGTGGGCCCGGAGGACAAGGGCAAGATGATCTTCGCCAAGGCCGGCCAGGCCGAGGAGTACCGGGGCCGCGACGTGAGCGGCAAGATCGTCCTCTCGACGGGAGGCGGCCCGGACGGCGTCGCCCTCGCCCAGGAGCACGGCGCCCTGGCCCTCATCCACATGTGGCCCTCGGGCGAGTCCAACATCCACGAGATGATCGTCACCCCGGTCTGGGGCACCCCGACCCCCGAGTCGGCCGGGCGCATTCCACGCATCCCCACGGTCTCCATCACCAGGGGCGACGGCGAGCGGCTCCGCGCCATGCTGGACCGGGGATCGGTGCGTCTGCGTCTGCGGGCCAAGACCTGGATCGGGTGGAAGCGCGTCCCCCTCCCGGTGGGCCACATCCCGGGCCGGCACGGGAAGGAGTTCCTGCTGGTGGGCGCCCACATCGACTCCTGGTACTACGGCGCCACCGACAACGCCACGGGGGACGCCTGTCTGCTGGAGCTGGCCCGCGTGCTGGCGCGGCACCAGAACAGGCTCCGGGCCGGGGTCCGCTTCGCCTGGTGGCCGGGACACTCCACCGGCCGGTACGCCGGCTCCACCTGGTACGTGGACAACACGTTCGAAGAACTCCGCACATACGCCCTCGGCTACCTGAACATCGACTCGCCCGGCGTGCGGGGGTCGAAGATCTTCGACTGCCGCTACAACATGGGTGAGGTCGAGCGGTTCATGGT
>JACQTN010000064.1 GCA_016210785.1 Armatimonadota bacterium | reverse complement strand
GCGTCGGGCTGCACGGCCACGATCAGGTCCACGTTGCCCGTGAGCAGCTCGGTGACCCGGGCGCGCGCCTCGATGATGAAGCGGTAGACCAGGCGGTCCGGGCGGCCCTTCGTCCCCCAGTACCGCTCGTTCCGCCGCAGGACGATCCGGTTGCCGCGCTCCCACGAGTCGAACGTGTACTGACCGGTGCCGACCGGCTTGGTGGCGAACCCCTCCTTCTCCTCGTTGACGGCTTTGGGGCTGACGATCGAGGTGGAGACGTCGGCCAGGCGCACCAGGAACGGCGCGTGGGGGAACTTGAGGGTGAAGCGCACGGTTGTCGGGTCGACGGCTTCCACCGACTTGATCATGGCCACGTTGCCGACCACGAAGGACCACTTGCCCCACTTGTAGGCCGGGTGCTCTTTGTCCATCACCCGGTCGAAGGAGAACTTCACGGCGTTGGCGTCCAGCGCCGAGCCGTCGTGGAACTTGGTGCCCGGCCGCAGCTTGAAGGTGTAGATGAGACCGTCCGACGAGATGGTCCAGGACTGGGCCAGTCCCGGCTCCACCTGAGTGCTCTCTTCCTTCTGCCGGGTCAGCCCCTCGAACATCCGGCGGATCACCCGCATGCTGTGGACGCCGCTGTATTGCTGGGGGTCAAGGTTGGGCGGCTCGGCCTCCATGCCGACGATGACCGTGTCGCCCGCCTTCGGTCCAGCCTGCGCCACCAGCCCGACCCCGGCCGCGATCAGGACGACTGTCAGGAGGCTCCCCGCCCATCGCCGCAGCCCCCACACCCACCATCTTCTCATGGCCCACCTCCCAGGGGAAAGTACGCCACTGTCTTCGCGGGCAGCCGCACCTTCCCCTCTGCCAGACTCGGAGCACAGGGAAGCGCGCGATCCTCGTGTAAGTCGTTTAGACGGCGAAGCAGCAGCCGGCGGCTCTGATGAGAAGGGGGCATGACATGTCCGGGTACACTGGCGTGGCCGTGGTCGATCTCGACACCCCAGCCCTGGTCGTGGATCTGGACGCGATGGACCGGAACATCACGCGCATGACCCGCGTGTTCCGCGAGGCCGGCGTCGCGTGGCGTCCCCATACCAAGGGCATCAAGGTCCCGGCGATCGCCCATCGCCTCCTCGATGCCGGGGCGATCGGCGTCACGTGCGCAAAGGTCTCCGAAGCAGAGGTGATGGTGGCGGCGGGAATCCGCAGCGTGCTCATCGCGAACCAGGTGGTGGGGGAGTACAAGGTCAGACGTCTGGCCAGCCTCTGCCGGTGGGCGGACGTGATGTCGGCCGTGGACCATCCCGAGAACATCCGCCAGATGGGGAGCATTGCCCGGGAGGCCGGCGTCCGGGTCGGGGTGCTGATCGAGGTCAACATCGGCATGAACCGGTGTGGCGTGGAGCCAGGGGAACCGGCCTTGGAGCTGGCGAAGGTCGTGCGCGATACCGAGGGGCTGGTGTTCAAGGGGTTGATGGGATGGGAGGGCCACACCCAGAGGGTGGAAGATCCTGGCGAGAAGCTCCGCGCGGTTGGGGCGGCCGTGGGGGCCCTGAGGCGGAGCGCGGAGATCTGCCGTCAGGCGGGGATTCCCGTCGAGATCGTCAGCTGCGGCGGCACCGGCACGTACCGGCAGACCGCGGTGCAGCCAGGAGTCACCGAGATCCAGGCGGGCGGCGGGGTGTGGGGCGACATGTACTACCACGGCACCGGGGCGGAGAGCGAATTTGCGCTCACAGTCCTGACGACCGTGACGAGCCGCCCGGCGCCCACCCGGGTCGTGGCCGACGCCGGGAAGAAGACGATGAGCAGCGATGTGGCGGCGCCGAAACCCCGCGATCTGCACGGGGTCACCAAGGTCCGCCTCTCCGCGGAACACTGCACCCTGGAGCTGGAGAGGCCCGTGGAGGCGCCGCGCGTCGGGGACAAGTTAACGTTTATTGTGGGCTATTCCGACACCACGGTGTGCCTGCACGATGTGCTGTTCGGCGCGCGGAACGGTGTGGTGGAGGTCGCGTGGCCCATTCTGGGCCGGGGGAAGCTTCAGTAGCCGTCCCTCAGAACTTCCTCGGCACGTGGTGATCCACACGCGCGCCCGGCTCCACCCGCGCCATCTCCTCCACGGCCAGCTTCAGGTCCTCCGCTGCCGCATCGAGCAGCCTTCGGCCGATCTCCACCGAGGCCCGCGTGGCGTCCCCCAGCACGCCGCTGCTGGTGATGGCGCTCCAGAACGGCATCGTCGTCACCGGCGCGTCCTCCGTGGAGAAGCCCAGGTTGGACCATGGCGGCAGCTTCTCGGTGACCGCCTTGGCCATATCCACCGGGTTGGAGTTGAGCGCCAGGTACAGAGACGTTTCCACGATCCCGCCGTGGCTCATGGACCCGCGCACGTCCGGTTCCTGGACCTCCCGGCGGATCGTGCGGGAGTTGGGCATCAGGTAGTAGGAGACCGACGCGCACAGCGCGCCGGGATTGGCCACGTTGATGCGCTTGGCCACGATGTCCAGCGCGGAGTGGTTGCCGCCGTGGGCGTTCACCAACAGCATGCGGGTCAACCCGTGGTAGACCACCGCCTGACAGATGTTGAAGACGTAGGCCATGAAGGTGTCGTAGTCGATGCTGATGGAGCCGGGGAAGTCCACGTGGTAGGGGCAGATGCCGAAGGAGACCGGCGGCAGGACCACGACGCGGTCGGGCATCCGCTCCGCGGCGTGCCGGCAGACGCCAAAGGCGATCACGGCGTCGGTGTCCAGGGGGAGGTGCGGGCCGTGCACCTCGATGCTCCCCGTGGGCAGCAGGGCCACGCGTTTCTGGGCCACCGCCTCGTTGATCTCGGCCCAGGTCATCTCTCCGTAGAGGTACTTCTGTCCTTTCATCAGGTCCCTCCCAATCCTCCGGGCGTGGATGTTAGCGACGCATCACCGGCGTCATGAACCACTGCTCCGCCTTGGCGATGTTACTGGCCGTCGACCCGCCCGGTTCACGCCGCGTCCCGTCCCACGCTCACCGACTGGCGCAGCTTCGGATCGAGGGCGTCACGCAGCGCATCGCCCAGCGCGTTGAAAGAGATGACGGAGAGGCCGATCACCACCGACGGCCAGACCAGCAACAGGATCTGTTGCTCCATGAAGCGGCGCGCCTCCTCGATCATGCGACCCCAGGAGGGGCTCGGCGGAGGCGGGCCCAGCCCGATGAAGGAGAGCCCGGTCTCCAGCAGAATGGCGTGGCCGATGGCCAGCGAGTACTGCACCATCACCGGGGCCATGACGTTGGGGACGATCTCGCGCCGCAAGATGCCCACCGTGGTGGCGCCCATGGCCCGGGCCGCCTCCACGTGGGCGTTGAACTTCACCGTCTGCACCGCGGCGTAGACGACACGCGCAAAGCGTGGGGCGTAGAGGGCAGCGATGACCAGGGTGAGGTACTCCGGCCGGGAGCCGACGAAGGTGACGACGGCCATGGCCAGGATGATGGGTGGAAAGCACAGCACCACGTCCGTGGAGCGCATGATCACCACGTCCACGGAGCCGCCCAGGTAGCCCGCCACGACCCCGGCGACGAGCCCCACGACGGCGGCGATGGTGACGGCGCCGACGCTGATCCCCAGGGTGAGCCGCCCGCCGTACAGCAGCCGGCTCAGGTTGTCGCGCCCCGCGTTGTCGGTGCCCAGCAGGTTCTGCGGCGACGGCGGGGCGTAGGGCATGTTGACGCCGGGCCGATTTGGTTCGTAGGGCGCGACGACGTTGGCGAACAGGCTCGCCGCGCCCAGGATCGCGATGATGACGGCGGGGACCAGCACGCGGCGGTCCCGCAGCAGCCGCAGGATGCTGCTCCGCCCGGCACCAGCGAAAACAGCCTCGCGCCGCGCCCTGGCGCCAGGCGTTCCCGGCGCGGGCCCGGGGCGCGCGGCGTCCGGGTTCGCATCCCTGACCTTCTCGTTCGTCATCGGCTGCTCACCAGGCCGCGTCCGCCTCAGTCGTATCGCACCCGTGGGTCGATCAACCCGTAACTGAGGTCGCTGAAGAGGTTGATCAGAATGTAGACCAGGGAACTGAAGAGCACGACGCCCTGGACCACGGGGTAGTCG
>JACQTN010000585.1 GCA_016210785.1 Armatimonadota bacterium | reverse complement strand
GTTCAACTCGCAGCACCGATACCGACACATCGTGGGAAGCCGGCCCTGCGCATGGACGCAATGCGGATTTCCGAGACGCGCTGCCAGCGCCTGGCGGAAGGAGTCGCGATGAGCGCTGAGCGAGAGCGATGGGGCAACGCCCTGCGCGCAGGCCTGGTCTGGGGCGGGGTGGCCGTCTTCCTCGCCCTGGTCGGCCTGGTGGAGGCGTTCGCGGCGCGCCAGGTCATCGTCGGCGTCGTGTCCCTGGGGCTGGCCCTGCTGGTTCTGGCGGGGCTGGGCGCAGGATACCAGGCTGCGCAGCAGCAGGCTGGCGCAAGCCTGGCGCCCGCCCTGTTGAGGGGCGTCCTGGCCGGGCTCCTGGCCGGGGCAGCGGTGAGCGTGCTGGTGGTGGTTGGCGGTCTCGTCAACCTGCGCCCCATGTTGGTCAGCGCCTCCCCGGAGCTCTTTCTGCTGCTCTCCTTCGGTCGAGGCCTCGCGGGGTGGTATCTTCCCCTGCTGGCCGGGGCGGTGGTGGGAGCCATCGGTACCGCCGCCACCGTGCTGGCAGGCCCGGCGCGCCGGCCGATCCTCGCGGGTGTGGCGTGGGTGCTGGGTGTCGGCCTGTTCCAGGAACTGCTGCAGATCATGCTGGGCACCGAGGGAATCCGCTCGGCACTTCGGGAGGCGCTGTTCGACCCCGACGGCCTGTCGTCCAGAGGCGCGATGGTCGTCTTCCTCGTGGCGTGGACCGCCAGCACCCTGTGGGCGCGCCGCGGGGCGGCCTCCCGGCAGTGGTTTGCGGCGCGGCCGGCCTCTCAGCAGCGCGGGTTGCGCCTCCTTGCTCTGGGCGCTGGTGTGGGGGCGTTGCTGATGGTGCCTGTATTGACCGGGCCGTTTCTCTCCCAGGTCATGGTCCTGGTGGGCCTCTTTGCCCTGCTGGGGCTGGGGCTGAACGTCGTGGTGGGTTTCGCCGGTCTGCTCGACCTGGGCTACGTGGCCTTCTTCGCCATTGGCGCCTACGCGGTCGGCCTGCTGACTTCCACCGGGCAGCACGGCATCCTCCATCTCTCGTTCTGGACCGCGGTGCCCATCGCGATGGTGGTCTCCATGATCGCCGGCGTCTTCCTGGGCATCCCGGTGTTGAAGATCCGTGGCGACTATCTCGCCATCGTCACCCTGGGGTTCGGCGAGATCATCCGGCTGCTGGTGCTGTCCGACTTCCTCCGGCCGTGGCTGGGAGGCTCGCAGGGGGTGCTGAGCATCCCCAAACCCACCATCGGCGGGTTTGAGTTTGCGGGACCGGAGCAACTCTTCTACATCACGCTGGTGAGCTGCGCCCTGGTGGTGTTCGTGGCCTTGCGGCTCCGTGACTCGCGGCTGGGCCGGGCGTGGATGGCCATGCGTGAGGATGAAGACGTGGCCGAGGCCATGGGGATCAACCTGGTGAACGTCAAGCTGCTGGCCTTTGGCATCGGCGCCACCTTCGGCGGTCTCAGCGGAGCGATCTTCGCCGTGATGATCGGGTCGGTGTTCCCCCACAGTTTCCAGTTTCTCATCTCCATCAACGTCCTGTCCTTGATCATCGTGGGCGGCATGGGGAGCATGCCCGGCGTGGTGCTGGGCTCGCTGGTTCTGATAGGGCTGCCCGAGCTGCTTCGTGAGTTTGCCGACTACCGGTTCCTGGTGTACGGCGCGGCGCTGGTGGTGACGATGCAGCTGCGACCAGAGGGACTGTTGCCCGCCGCGGTGCTGCAGCGCGAGCTGCACACAGCCGGCGGAGAGGTGCCCTCGCGGGAGCCAGCCGCGGTGGCAGGTGCGAACCAGCCCGGAGAAGGATAGCATGGCCATCCTCACGGCGCGCAGTGCGACCAAGCGCTTCGGCGGGCTCGTGGCCGTGAACCAGCTCGACCTGGACGTGGAAGAGCACGCCATTCACAGCATCATCGGACCCAACGGGGCAGGCAAGACCACGTTCTTCAACTGCGTGACGGGGTTCTCTCAGCCCGAGGAGGGGCAGATATTCTTTCAGGGCAAGCCGATTACCGGGCTCACGCCGGATCAGGTCACGCAGCTCGGGATCTCGCGGACGTATCAGAACATCCGGCTGTTCGGCAACATGACCGCCCTGGAGAACATCCTTGTGGGCGAGCACCCGCATCTGCGGTCGGGCTGGACCGGGGCGGTGCTGCGGACCCCCGGCACGGTGCGGGAGGAGCGGGTGGCGCACGAGGAGGCCCTCCGGCTGCTGCGCTTCGTCGGTCTGAGGGGCAAAGGTGACTTCCTGGCCAGGAATCTGCCTTACGGGGAGCAGCGCCGTCTGGAGATTGCGCGGGCCCTTGCCAGCCGTCCCACGCTGTTGCTGCTGGATGAGCCGACCGCGGGCATGAACCCGGCCGAGACCGCGGAGATGATGGCCTTCATCCGGCGCCTGCGGGACGAACTGGGGATCACCATCGTGCTCATCGAGCACCAGATGCGCGTGGTGATGGGCATCTCGGACGTGGTGACGGTGCTGGACTACGGCGAGAAGATCGCGGAGGGGACACCGCAGCAGGTCCAGAACGACCAGCGGGTCATCGAGGCATATCTCGGTCGGGGGAGCGCCGCGGAGGCGGCCGGGCTGGTGACCCGGCAACCGGAGGCGGGACCACAGAGGGTGACGCCGCGCGCCGGGGGGACGATGCTGGAAGTCGAAGATATTCACGCGTACTACGGTCACATCCACGCGCTCAAGGGAGTCTCGCTCACGGTGGGTGACGGCGAGGTGGTCACGCTGATCGGTGCCAATGGCGCGGGCAAGAGCACGACGCTCAACTCCATCAGCGGGCTGATTCGGCCCCGGCAGGGCCGCGTGCGGCTGGCCGGCGAAGATCTGGTCGGCTGCCCGCCCCACGACATCGTGGCCAGGGGCGTGGTGCAGGTCCCCGAAGGGCGGAGGGTGTTCTCCCAGCTGACGGTGTTGGAGAATTTGCGGATCGGTGCCCACGCTCGCCGAGGTGCCGACGGCCTCAACGAAGACCTGCGCCGGGTGTTCGCGCTCTTCTCCCGCCTGGAGGAGCGGCGGGATCAGGTGGCGGGCACGCTCAGCGGAGGTGAGCAGCAGATGCTTGCCATCGGCCGGGGGCTGATGGCCCGGCCCCGCGTCTTGCTGCTGGACGAGCCGTCCATGGGGCTGGCCCCGGTGCTGGTGGACAGCATCTTCCAGGCTATCAGAGAGCTTCACGCCGGCGGGACCACCATTCTCCTGGTCGAGCAGAACGCCCGCATCGCCCTGCAGGTGGCCGACCGGGGATACGTGCTGCAGACCGGGCAGGTGGTCTTGAGCGATTCCGCCGAGAATCTGCGCCAGAACGAGATGGTGCGCAAGGCCTACCTGGGCATCACCTGAATCAACCGGCGAAAATTGCGCACATGTGGCCGCCGGCGCCAGCACACTAATCGTCCCCCCTTCTCCCCGCCGTGGGCAGAGGGGGGCATGGCCACACAATCTGGGATCACCACAAAGCGAGCGGCAATCGCCGCGGCAAACAGGCCGCCGGACCTGCGCGGTACCGGGCGTAGCGCGCAGAGCCTCGCGCGGCACGATCGGAAGACGGGACTGCACAGGAGGGAGATTCATGCGGCATCCGCGTCCTTCGACCACGCTCAGGACCACCATGGCGCGCCTGCGGGACAAGATTAAGATCTAGATGGCGCCCGCTCCCCAGATCGAGCTGCGGCACGTCGCCGTCCGCTACCCGGGCGGCGTGGACGCGCTGCGGGGCGTCACCCTGCAGGTGCGGCGGGGCGAGTTCGTGGCCGTGGTGGGGCTGAGCGGCGCGGGCAAGTCCACCCTGCTGCGCACCATCAACCGGCTGGTGGAGCCTACCAGCGGCGAAGTGTGGTTCGACGGGGAGAACATCACGCGCGTGCCCACCACCCGCCTGCGCGAGATCCGCGCGCAGATGGGGATGATCTTCCAGACCTTCAACCTGGTGAAGCGCTCCACGGTGCTGCGCAACGTGCTGGCCGGCCGCGTGGGGCACGTGCCCGCCTGGCGGGTGCTCTTGGGGATGTTCACGCCCCACGACCGCGCCGTCGCCGCCACCGCGCTGCGCAAGCTGGACATCGCGGACAAGGCGCACGTCCGCGCCGACCAGCTTTCGGGCGGCCAGCAGCAGCGGGTGGGCATCGCCCGCGCCCTGGTCAAAAACCCCTCCCTGATACTGGCCGACGAACCCACCGGCAACCTGGACACCCAATCCAGCACGGAGATTATCGCCATCCTGCAACGGTTGAACCGGGAGGAGGGCATCACCATCATCATCGTCACCCACGAGGCGGACATCGCCGCCCACACCGGCAGGATTATCGCCATGCGCGACGGCGTGGTGGTGAGCGACCAGCCGGTGCGGGAGCCGCTGCGGGCCGCCCCCGCCGGAGCCGCCGCATGACGCCCTTGCTGGTCTTGCAAACCGCCCTGTCGTCCTTGAGCGCCAACAAGCTGCGGGCCGGGTTGACGTTGCTGGGCATTGTCATCGGCGTGGCCGCCGTGATTACCCTCATGTCCATCGGCAGGGGCACCCAGCAGCAAATCACTTCCCGCATTCAGTCTTTGGGATCCAATTTGCTGTTCGTCCGCCCCGGCTCAACCCAGCAGGGCGGCGTGCGCCAAAGCCAGGGCAGCGCCAACTCCCTCAGCCTGGCCGACGCCTACGCGCTGCGCGACTCCCTCTACACCCCAACGGTGGCGGCGGTGGCCCCCGAAGTTAGCCTGTCCGGGCAGGTAGTGGCCGGACGGGTAAACATCTCCACCCAGGTGTATGGTGTCAGCCCGGAATACGCGGCGGTGCGCAACTTCACCGTCAAGTCCGGCCAGTTCATCAACCAGGCGCAACTGGACAGCCATGCCCTGGTCGTGGTGCTGGGTTCCCAGGTGTCCCAGGATTTGTTCGGCTACCGCAACCCGGTGGGCCAGTCGGTGCGGATTAGCGGGTTGGAGTTCCAGGTGATTGGCGTGCTGGCAAGCAAGGGCGGCACGGGCTTCGGCAACCAGGACAACCTGGCGATGATTCCCCTGACCACCGCCTACTACCGGCTGGGCGGCCAGCGCGCCACCGATGGCGGCATCCGGGTGCAGAACATCAACGTCCAGGTGCTAAACGAAACCCAGATTCCAGCGGCCATCCAGCAGGTGGGGACGCTGCTGCGC
>JACQTN010000551.1 GCA_016210785.1 Armatimonadota bacterium | reverse complement strand
GAATAACGCTCTTGATCGACAGCCTGTGTCATCTTTGTCCTCGCATGTTTCCGTGATTCGCAGTATGGCCGCAATTCTACAACACAAGACCGTTTCCTTCAATGTTCCATAAATTGTGCCATGAATTCGAAGGATATTTCAATTAAACTACCTGCGATCTCCTCGCGTCGCCTCCCGTGGCCACACGGCATTCAGCACGGGATTGATCACCCCGAAGAAGACGACGACCAGCCTGCCGAAGTCGGCCATGGGCTCGTCACCTCCGCCCACAACGTTCTCCCGGCGTGCCGGCGCACCTGCCCGAACGCCCGTGCCCTGAACAGGGGCCGGGCACCCGGTTCCAGAAGAACGCCACGTGACGCGCCGCATCAACGTGGTCATCCTGGGCCTGGCCAGCCTGCTGACCGACATCAGCACGGAGATGGTCTATCCCCTGCTGCCGCTCTTCCCCACGCGGACGCTGGGCGCCTCGCCCGCCATCGTGGGTCTGATCGAAGGCCTGCACGCCACGCTGGTGGGCATCGGGCTGTTCCCGGCCTCGGCCCTGGCCGGCTGGTTGTGGACGGCGTTCGGACCATCGGCGCCATTTTACTGCGGCGGCACTCTGGGATGCGCGGCCGCGGCGGCGCTTCATCTTGTCCTGCCCGTCCCGAAGACCGCGCAGGTCACCGCGCCGCAGGCCCGGGGAGGGTGAGACACGCCGCACACGTCTGGCAGGAGGGACGACCATGAACCCGCGGCCGATTGTCGCGCTGGCCTGCGCGCTCTCGCTCGCCGTCGCGCCATGGACCTGGGCGCAGCAGCCGACGGGGCCCTGGAGGCCATTCAACCTGGGGGCCACCGATCCGCCGGCCGTCGCGTCCCAGGCGGAGGTGACGGGCATCAAGTTTGACACCGTCACCCAGGCCGTTGTCCGGCTGCGACGGCTCGTGGTCTCGTTCGACGTGAAGAATGCGGCCGGGGAGTCACGCAGCATCTTCGTGTCCATCGGTTTGTTCAACCAGGCGCGGGAGCTGCTGTGCGCAGGCTCCACGTCGGTCATCGACCTGCGGGCCGCCTCGACGGTGAACCTGCAGATCGACTTTGCGGAGTGCGGCTTCGCGCAGGCCACCGACCGGAAGATCAGTTACTATCAGGTCGGGATCTACGCCGAGTCGGGCAGATAGGCGCGGGCCCGGCGGGCGTCGAGGGAGGCGACAGAGGATGCAGGCGGACCTCTACACCAAAGTCGTGCTGACGGTGATCGCGCTGGCGCTGGTCTGGCTCGGCGTGCAGCCCTTCCTGCTGCCGCCGCAGGCCGGCGCCCAGTCCAGGATGCGCGTGATCGTGGAGCGGGTGGAGTGGAACGCCTTCCCCTCGACGATGATCCCCGCGCGCGTGCGGGTGGAGGAGATCGGTGGGAACATCAGCCGCCCCCTCCCCGTCAAGATGGAGGGAAAGTAGGAGGTCGGCGGCCGGGGGATCAGGGGGAGGCGACGGCGAAGCGAAACTCCCCCTGTGCCGTGTACGCGTCGTCCGCCGACACGGCCTTCCACTTCACGGTGTACGTGCCCGGGCCCAGCGGCTTGAGCCGGGCCATCATGGATTTGCGGTCCAGGTCGTTGAGGTCCACGCCGCCCTTGCCGTCGTCCACGCGCCGCCCGCGGGCATCCCACACGCCCATCGCGCTGCGCTTCGCTTCAAGTTCCTCGCTGAACCAGGCGCGCACCACCCTTGGGGTGCTCTTCACGGTGCTGCCGGGCGCGGGTTCCGCCCGCACCAGCCTGGCGTGGGCGGCTGCGTCGCGCGGGGACATGGAGCCGCCCAGCAGCAAAGCGGCCAGCAGGACGATGGCCAGCGCGTCCGCCCGGGGTCCGTCTGCGCGATCCGCCGCGGCGGGCCGGTAGCACGGGATGCGCAAGCCGAACTTGATGGACATGCTCAGGCCGAGCGGTGCCGGGTCATGCCCGGACCTCCGCGACCTTCTCCAGCTTCGATTCGTCCACGCGCACGCCCAGCCCCGGTCCCGCCGGCACCAGCATGTGCCCGTCGCGCATCTCGATGCCCGTGGCCACGTCCTCCGCGACACGCTGGAAGCCCCACAGTTCCCCGCTCGCAGCTCGTGCCGCGGCGGCGCACTGCACGGCGGCCGCGGTGGCGACCCGTCCCTCGTCCATCTGCCCCACCATGACGCCGATGCCCGCGGCCTCCGCGATCGCCATCATCTCCCGCATGCGGGCCATGCCGCCGGTCTTCAGCAGCTTGAGGTGCACGATGTCCGCGGCCTGGAGGCGCACGATCCACTGCAGCTCCTCCGGCCCCTTGCACGCCTCGTCGGCCACGATGGGCACGGCGATCTGCCGGCGCACCTCCGCCAGCCCGGGGATGTCACCGGCGGCGATGGGCTGCTCCGCCCAGGCCAGCGGGTAGCGCTCCAGGGCGCGGAGGTTGCGGATGGCTTCCTTCACCGTCCAGCCCTGGTTGGTGTCCACGGCGATGGCGGCGTCGCCCCGGCGCGGGTGCGCCTGCAGCGTCGCCCACACCGCCTCCACCCGCTCCCGGTCGCGGGCGAAGGGACGGAGGCCCACGCGGACCTTCAGCACCCCAAACCCCGCGTCGAGATACTCCCGGGCCTGGGCGGCGGCCGCTTCCGGCGGGCAGAACGGGATGCTGGTGTCGGTGGCCAGGCGGTCGTGCCGGCGGCCGCCCAGCAGCACGCAGGCCGGCACGTTGAGCAGGTGGCCCACCAGGTCGTGCAGGGCGATGTCCGCGACGGCCTTGGCCGCGGAGTTGCCGTGGATGGCCCGGTCGCAGCGGTCCATGATCGCGCCCAGTTGCAGCGGGTCCGCGCCCGCCACCAGCGGGCACAGCACGTCGCACAGCACGGCCACGATGCGCGCGGGCGTGTCGCCGGTGACATAATGGGCGTTGCCGCGCACCTCCCCGAAGCCCTCCGCACCCTCGTCGGTGGCGAGTCTCAGGTAGACCTCGTGCAGGTGGGTGATGAGTCCACTGGAGGCGTGCTGGAACGGGTCACGCAGGGGAAGGGCTTTGGTGTAGACGGTGGCCGCGGCGATGCGCATGATGAAGGATCCTCCCATGGCGTTGCCTGGCGGGGTCTTCACCGGCCCGCGCTCCCACTCCTGCCGGCGAAGGCCCCGCGGTGCGACAAAAGCGCTGCGATGAAAGATGAAAGAGGAAGGCGCGCGCGAGGTGTGGAAGAATTAGCCCGCGGTTAACCGCATGCCATCCCGTTGGGGGGAGCAGATATGAGACGAGCGATCACGGTCCTGGCCGTTGCGGCCATCGTGTTGTCGAGTCTCACCGCGATCAGAGCGGCACCCGGGCGGCCGTACGAGGGGAGGACCTTCTCCGTCTTCGTCGGCATCTCTCCTCTGGCGCGCGAGGACACCGCGGCCTACATCGCGCCGCGCCTGAAGGAGAAGTGGGGGGTCGACCTGTCCTTTGAGCTCATGGGCTCCACGGCCATGGTCGAGAAGATCATCGTGCAGCGGGCCAACCCGCGCGTGTCGGTCGCCAACTGGGACGAACCGGTCGGCATCGACGCCTGCGCCAAGGGGCTGTGCGCCAACATCGACCTGAACAAGATCCCCAACATCAAGGACGTCAATCCCATCGCCATCCACAAGATCGATGGCAACGTGAGGGTGCTGACCGCGAGCATCGGCGGCGTGGGGTTGATCTACAACCGGTACGAGTTTGGGCGCCGGGGCTTGAAGCCGCCGACCTCCTGGTACGACCTGTGGCGGGACGACGTCCGGGGCAGGGTGAGCGTCACGGCGCTGGAGAGCACGTGGGGGCTCTCCATGCTGGCCATGTTTGCCAAGCTCGAGGGAGGCCGGGAGACCAACGTCGAGCCGGCGTTCGCGAAGCTGAAGACGTTGCTTCCGCGCATTCACACCATCCACACCTGGTCGTCCGAACTGGCGAAGCTCATGCAGCTGGGCGAGGTCTGGCTGTCCACGACCGGCGCGAACATGGGGCCGGCGCTGCAGGCCCAGGGCTTCCCCGCGGAGTGGATCGCCCCCAAGGAGGGCGCGGCGGCCATCGGCGGCGGCACCTCCATCATCGCCAACGCCCCTCTCCAGGATGTGGCCCACGATTATCTGAACCTGGTCCTCAGCCCCGAGTTCCAGGCCCTGCGCGCCCGCAACGGCGGCCTGGGGCCGGTGAACAGGGCGGCCTTTGCCAAGCTCACCGAGAAGGAGAAGCAGGCGCTTCCCATCAAGCCCCTCACCAAGCTTGTCCCCCTCGACTGGGCGTCCATCATGAGGGACCGGCAGGGCTGGATCGAACGGTGGCATAGAGAGATCCGCAAGTAGTCCCCGGGACCCCACGCGCCCTGGCCCCGGGAGCGGGGCGCGTGGGGCCTTCCTGATACCTCGGGCTTCGGCCAGGTGGAGAGTACGCCACGACCCTCCATGGGACTGGCGACGTCAGCGCTATGGATCCGATCCTCAGACTTGAAGCCGTCAGCAAGACGCTGGGCAGACAGCAGGTCCTTCGGGATTTCAACCTGTCCATCCAGCCTGGCGAGTTCGTCACCCTCCTCGGTCCCTCCGGGTGCGGCAAGAGCACGACCCTGAACCTCATCGCGGGCCTGCTCCGGCCCGATGAGGGCGCCATCTACCTGCGGGGCAATCTGGTCAACCACGTGGAGCCGCGCAAGCGGCGGCTGGGGATGGTCTTCCAGAGCTGGGCGCTCTTCCCCCACATGACCGTGTACGACAACGTGGCCTTCGGCCTGCAGATGAAAGGGTGGAGCCGGTCGGCGATCGAGCGGCGCGTGCGGGAGATGCTGGAGCTGGTGCGGCTCCCGGCGGTGGGAGACAAGTACCCGTCGCAGCTCTCCGGCGGCATGCAGCAGCGCGTGGCCCTGGCCCGCGCCCTGGCCGACGAACCGGACATCCTCCTCCTGGACGAGCCCCTGAGCAACCTCGACGCGCGCCTCCGCAAGGAGATGCAGGTCGAGCTGAAGCGGATCCACGAGCGGCTGGGCGTCACGACCCTGTTCGTGACCCACAGCCAGGAGGAGGCCCTGGTGATGTCGGACCGGGTGGCCGTCATGAACACGGGCCGGATCGTGCGCATGGGGGCGCCGGTGGAGGTCTACAACAATCCCCGGTCCCGGTTCGTGTGCACCTTCCTGGGT
>JACQTN010000550.1 GCA_016210785.1 Armatimonadota bacterium | reverse complement strand
GCCATGGCCCGGTTGATTTTCGAACATTTGTTCGCTATAATTGGATTCAGACGATTCCAGTGAGGAACCTCGAATGACCTTGACTCCTTTGATCGACCGCATCCCGCCCCAGAACCTTGAGGCGGAGCAGGGAGTTCTGGGCTCCATGCTCCTGGAGCGGGACGCGATCGCCCGTGTTGTCGAGATGGTCCACCCAGAGGACTTCTACCGGGAAGCGCACCGCCTGATCTACGAGGCCACCATCCAGCTCTTCGAGCGTGGTGAACCTGTCGACCTGATTACCATCACAGACCGGTTGCACGATCTGGGGCAGCTGGAGCGGGTGGGTGGGCCCAGCTACCTGACCGATCTCCTCAACGCCGTGCCCACCGCGGCCAACGTCGAGTATTACGCGCGCATCGTGGTGCAGAAGTCCATGCTGCGCTCCCTGATCCGCGCGGGCACCGAGATCGCGTCGCTGGGTTACGAGGGCGATCAGGACGTGGAAGTGCTGGTGGATCGGGCGGAGAAGCTGGTCTTCACCATCGCCCGCCGCCGCATGGCCGAAGAATTCGTTCCAATCCGCGACATCCTCAAAGAGACGTTTGATAGTATCGATCGTCGTTACAAGGAAAAGGGCATTGTCACCGGCATACCGATGGGATTTACGGATCTCGACGCCAAGACTGCAGGCTTGCAGCCAGCTGACCTGATCATTGTTGCGGCCCGTCCCGGGATGGGGAAGTGTCTCAAGCACGACGTGGAGATCGTGGATCCGGTGACGGGAGAGCCGCGCACGATCGAGGCGCTGGTGAGGGAAGGGGAGGCCCGGCTCCTCGGCTTGGACGAGCGGCAGCGTCTGGTGCCGGTGGCGCCTAGCGCGTTCGTGGACGACGGGCGCCGGCCGGTTTTCCGCGTGCGCACGGCGCTCGGCCGTCAGGTGGAGATCACTCTCTCCCACCCCTTCCTCGCGTCCGGGGGCTGGAAGCCGCTACATGCGCTTCACGTGGGGGATGCCATCGCGGTGCCGCGGCGCCTGCCCGTAGAGGGGCGCGTGGACCTGCCGGAGGCGCAGGTGCGCCTGCTTGCCTTCCTGGTGAGCGAGGGGCGCGGGTCGAACCCGCCGCGGGAGGTAAGGGAGGAACCGGTGGAGGCGTACCGGACACACATGGCGGCGCAAGGGACGGGCAGGCGCCCGCCGAGCGTGGCGGGCGGGGCGCCGGCTGGTGGCGACCTGCCTGCCACTGTCTTCACGCTGCGGCGCGAGCGGCTGGCATTGTTCTTGAATCGCCTGCTCGCCTTCGATGGAGGCCTCTTCTTCGACGAGGAGGGCGGACCCTACGTCACCTGCACGACGGGCTCGGACCGCCGCGCCCGGCAGATTCAGCATCTGCTGCTGCGGTTCGGCATCGCCGCCCGCGTGTATCCCGTGGAAGCGGGCGCTTCTGCCGTGCACGAAGTCCTCATCGAGGGGCCTGCGGACGTGCGGGCGTTCGTCGAAGAGATCGGGATGCTGGGGTGGGAGTCGCGCATCGCCGAGGCTAAGGCTGCGCTCGCGCATGCGCCACCTGCTCCCGCCGTCGACATCTGTTGGGACCGCATCGAGGCCATCGAGCCGCTGGGCGAGCACCAGGTGTACGATCTCACCGTCCCGGGGCTGCACAACTTCGTTGCCGCCGACGTACTGGTGCACAACACGACGTTCTGTCTCAACGTTGCCTCCCATGTCGCCGCCTACCGGAACATTCCGGTTGCTATCTTTAGTTTGGAGACGAACAGTGTACAGCTCGTTCAACGTATGCTGTGCGCGGAAGCGGAGGTCGACAACAACCGGCTAAGGACGGGCTTCCTGGCGGATAGCGACTGGCCAAAGCTCGCCCGGGCGATGGGGCGCCTCTCTGAGGCGCCGGTTTATGTCGACGACAGCGCCAACGTCTCTGTCATCGAGATGCGGGCCAAGGCGCGAAAGCTGAAGGCGGAGACGGGGTTGGGACTCGTCATCATCGACTACCTGCAGTTGATCCACAGCTACAAGCGCAATGAGAATCGCACGCAGGAGATCTCCGAGATCGCGCGGTCGCTGAAGTCACTGGCCAAAGAGCTGGACATCCCGATCATCGCCATAAGCCAGCTGAGCCGGGCCGTGGAATTGTCGAACGACAAACGTCCCTTGCTCTCTCATCTGAGAGAGAGTGGCGAGCTTGAACAGGTGGCCGATCTCGTGCTGTTCATCTATCGCGAAGACTACTACAAGCCAGATACCGAGAACGCAAATAGAACCGAGATTAACATCGCCAAACATCGGAACGGCCCAACGGGCAAGGTGGAACTCTTCTTCAACAAAGAGTTCAATCGCTTCCGCAACCTTTCAGGCAGAGAGGTTGAAGCTGGTTAGAGCGGGCTTTCTACCGCACGAGACTCTTTACTATCGGTCGTCGGACCGGCAGGGGTGTCTTCGGGTGCCGCGTGGTGGCTGGTTTGAGCGGCCGGTTTGCGGGCGTGGCCGTTGGCGACCGGATCGAAGACCTGGTACCCCGCCCCGCTGGCCTTGGCCTGATACATGGCCAGGTCGGCTTCGTCCAACAGGCGGTCGGACCGTTCGTGGCTTAGCGCGTTGAGCAGGGCGATGCCGATGCTGGCACTGATGCGCACCTGAGCCCCGTCCAGGGCGATGGGTATTTCCAGATGTTCCACGATCCGCTCCGCTACCGTGGTGGCGTCGGCGGGGTCCACGACGTCTCCCAGCAGGATCGTGAACTCGTCTCCGCCCAGGCGCGACACAGTGTCCCCAGGTCGCAGGCTGGCCTGCAGGCGCCGCGCCACCTCCACGAGCACCTGATCCCCCGCGGAATGACCCAGGCTGTCGTTGACCGCCTTGAAGTTGTCCAGATCGAGGAACACCAGCGCGACGGCGTTGCTGCGACGCCCGGCCCGCGCCAGGGCGTTGTCCAGGCGGTCTTTGAACAGGGTGCGGTTGGGGAGGCCGGTCAGGGGATCGTGCAGCGCCTGGTGCGTCAGCGTGGCGAGCCGCAGCTCGGTCTGCTCGGCGAGATGATTGACGGTTCCGGCGAGGTGGTTCAGTTGCGGGATTGCACTTGCTTCAACCCGCAGGCGGTACTGACCTTTGGCCATGTCGGCGGTGATGGCGGTGATGCTCTCAACGGCCGCGGCCACGTCGCGAGACGCTTTGACCCCGGCGCCCACCGCCGTTACCACCAGCGCCAGCGCCCCCGCGAATGCCGCGGCCGCCCGCGCAGAGCCGCGGATGGGCGCCGCGACGCCGGCCTCCGCGCGGGGCAGCAGATCGCCAGCGGCGGCCAGGCTCGTGACCGCCACCAGCGCCAGCAGCACCACGGGCCCCAGCATGCGGGCGCGCAGATCCCAGCGGATGGGTGTGCTCGTCCACCAGGTTCGCATGGCCCTTCACCACCTCGCGGCGGCCCCATTGACGGCGCTGCTCCAGGGTGTGGGAAGCCGCCCGACACTGCGGCGCGCCGCCTGGTGGTCGAGAGTTAGCAATCTTCATGCCACGTGGCCCGCGTGACGCTCCGGGTTTCGAGCCTCCGCTCATCCTGGCCTCCCGCTCGCCACGCCGCGTGGGGCTGCTGCGCCGGCTCGTGGCCGATTTTGCCGTGATCCCCAGTCATGTTCCGGAAGAGGGGGACGACCCGCCGGTGGAGTTCGTCCGCAGGCTGGCGCTGGCCAAGGCGGAAGAGGTCGCGCACGCCCATCCGGAGTCGATCGTCGTTGCCGCGGACACCGTGGTCGTGGTGGACACCGAACGCCTGGGGAAGCCCGCGACACCGGAGGCCGCCACCGGCATGCTGCGGCGCCTGAGCGGGCGCCCCCACCAGGTCATCACGGGCGTGGCGGTGGTGCATGCGGCGCGCGAGGTCCGCCTGGTGGAGCACGAGGTGACGGCGGTGACCTTCCGGCGGCTTGCCGACGAGCAGATCGCGCGGTACGTGGCCGGCGGCGAACCCATGGACAAGGCGGGTGCCTACGCCATTCAAGGCGGCGCGGCGCAGTTCGTAGAGCGTGTGGAGGGCGACTACGACAACGTCGTCGGACTCCCGCTGGCCCGGCTCAGGGGCATGCTCGCACGGGCCGGCCTGTGGATCCGCTAACTCACTTCTCCCACAGCAGGTCTCCCCGTGGCGCCGCCGGCATCACGCCGGTTTCAGTGCGGACGAGTCCCGCCAGCGCCGCGGCCACGCGAGGATCGAACTGGGTGCCCGCGTTGAGCCCGATCTGCACCAGCGCCTCTTCGCGCGGCATCGCCGCGCGGTAGGGCCGTGCGGAGATCATGGCGTCAAAGGCGTCGGCCACGGCGATGATGCGTGCTCCCGGTGGGATCGTCAAGCCCTGCAGACCGTCGGGATACCCCTTGCCGTCGAAGCGCTCGTGATGATGCCAGACGCAGCGCGCGACACGTTCCAGGCCGGGCAGGGCCGCGATGGTCTCACCGCCGATGGCAGGGTGCTGCCGCACCAGGGCCCACTCCTCCTCCGTGAGCGGCCCCGCCTTTCCCTCGATGTCCGGCTCCAGGGCGGCCATGCCGAGATCGTGCAGCCGGCCCGCGATCTCCACGACCACGACCTCGTCCTCCCCGAGTTCCAGGGTGCGGGCCAGCCGGCGGGACCAGTCCGCGACCCGCTCCGAGTGTCCGGCTATGTACGGCGACTCCCGCTCGATGATGTGTACGAGGTGCTCGAAGGGCGCGCTGCGCTGGCGCAGGTCGTATGGCGCCATGCGCAGGAACACCCGGCGGAGCAGGCCCACGGAGAGCACCAGCGTCAGCACCAGCACCGGACGGGTCACGGCCAGGCCGGCCGCGGCCGTGCCCAGGGCGAGCGATGCCGTGTATCCCGGCCAGGTTTCCCGCAGCCGGCCGACCCACAGCGTCGGCGTGTAATTGCGCGTGCGCGCGATCTCGAGCGTCGCGATCGCCAGCGTGGTTGCGACGAACGCGGTCACGCCGGCCGCCGCCACCGGTATCCACGATAGCCCCGCGTGGGCAAACAGGCCCTCAGCCTGGAGGGCGCGGTACGCGGCCGCGGCGGCGCTCCACGTGGCCAGGTACTGCGCGAGGCTGAACAAGACGGCGCCGGGTCTGACCCGCGCCCCGCGCGCCAGGTTGATGGTCTGGGCGATGAGCACGCCGGCGGTCACCAGCGGCAGCACCTGCGAGGGCGGAAAGATCAACAGCGTGGCGAAGGCCCCGGCGACACCCAGGTTGACGTGGATGCCGGGGCCCAGCGGGACCGGGAACAGCTCTCCCAGGCCGATAAGGCCGGCGCTGGCCGCCCAGGCCGGCGACACCGGCAGACCCGGAATGGGGAGGGCGCCCGTCTGAGGGAGCAGCGCCAGAAGTTCCCGCGCCACCAGCAGCGCCGAGGCGGCGATGATGACCAGTGCCGTGGCGCGGCAGGCGGGTGAGTCACCGGGGTGCGGGTCCTCAGGGGGTCTTTCCGGTACCTTCGGCGGGCCGGTCATGGGGCTCCCTCCTTCGCAGCGCGGCCTGCTGGAAAGGGTATCCGCGGGAGGCGAGTCGGAGGGAAACAAACGGCCTGTGCTCCCATGGAGAGACAGGCCCCATGGTCCCTTCGGCAGCCCGGCCGGCTCGCGTGAGCCCCGTGGCTTTGTGCCCCCACCTCGCGGCGGGTTTACCCTTATCGGTAGACCGAACTTATGTTTGAATTATGTTTGACCTGAGTGATATCTTTATGCACTACTTTACCCGCCGCTGTCAAGTAGTTTCTGTACCCGGCGGCTGGGCGGGTCGCGCGGTTGCGCGGCGGCAGGGCGCGAGCGTCAGTCACGGCGCGAGCGTGAGCCGCGCTACAGCAACCCCTCCGCCACCGCGAGTCCGACGATCAACGCGCCCCAGAACTGGCGGAACCCGCGCACGTAGTCGGTGTCGGTGATCGCGATCGTGCGCGGCCCCCGGCGCTCGATGCCAGGAAACAGCGTGGCGTGGTGCGCCGGCGACGTCCGCTTGAAGTCCACCTCGAAGGTCACCGGCATGGAGACGCGGTACGGCTTGATGCGCCCCGCCTTGATGCCCTCCACCGCCTGCTTGGCGCGCTCGCGGATCAGCGCGTGGGCCTTCTCCGGGGTGAGGCTGAGGCCGACCAGGCGGTCCAGCGCCTCCTTCACCGGCGCGATCATCAGACCGGGGATGCGCCGCGCCGCGTCGTGGCAGGTCACGCTGTCGCCCGTGATCAGTCCCACCGGAATGTTGAATGCGCCGCACAGGGCCGCGTTCAGCGTGGCCTCGTCAACCGGCTCGCCGTTGAGCCGTACCTCGTACACCATCCGGCTGATAAGGGTGTGGTTGAGGATGCCGTCGCCGCCTCCCTCGCGCTGGTGGTAACCCACGAACAGCGCCCCGTCGAAGCCGGCATCGATCCCCTCCATCTGGCCGAGCGTCTTGTTGCTGCCGCTCATCAGCCGGGCCGCGGGATGGAGTTCCTCGATGAGGATGTTGGTCATCGGCCCGTGACCGTCGCTGACCACGATGTCGGTGGCGCCTCCGGCCAGGGCACCCTCCACCGTGGCGTTGGCGTCCTGGGTCATGAGCTTGCGGAACCGCTCGTAGTCCTTCTCGCCCTGGGCCACGTGCTTGGCGACCGCCACTCCGGTGATGCCTTCCATGTCGACTGAAATGTAGATTCGCACGCGCATCCCTCCCGAGGGGGGATTCCATGGGGGCGGAGGTGGCCCCTGCCTTTTCCACACCTCTTGACACCGTACAAACGTTCGTATATAGTAGGGACTGCCGTAATGGGGGGAGGCCCGTCATGGCGACCGCTCTCAGCCGCGCCCTTGCTGGCGCGGCTGAGCATCGTGGACTGGTGGATTCCGCCACGCGCTCCGGCGCCGGCCAAGCATGTACGAGTGGCGCTGGCGCCGGGCTTCCGCCGCGCGCCGGCGGTTCACGCCCCGCGTGCGGAAACACCCCGGATCAGCCTGCTCTGCTGCCCCTGGGTGTCGCCGATTCAATCCGCTCGCGGCCGGCGACTATTCCCGGCGGGAGGTCCCGCGCTGGGCGCGGCCTGGCCGCACTCGCCACCGTCGGTCCCGCGCCGTCCACCGCGGCGCCCCCTCCGTCCGCCCCTGGTCCATCTCGTTCCACCCTCACTTCATCGCCGGCCACCCCCGCCTCCTCGTTCCCGCCCCTCTGCCTCGGTGCGCGGGCGTCTCCTCGTGCCCAGTACATCCAGGTCGAGGCGAAGTCTGTCCTCAACCCCGTGGAAGGCATGCCCTTCCGGTGGTCCATCAACCCCTACCGCGGCTGCGCCATGGGCTGCGTCTACTGCTTCGCGCGCATCACTCACTGGTACCTGGACGAGGACGGCGTGCGGGACTGGACGCGCCGGATTTACGTCAAGGTGAACGCGCCGGAAGTGCTGCGGCGGGAACTGGCGCGGCCTGCGTGGAAGCGCGAACTGGTGGCGCTGGGCACGGCCACGGATCCCTACCAGCCCCTGGAGGGTCGCTACCGCATCACCCGCGGGGTGCTGCAGGCGCTGGGCGAGTTCCGCACTCCGGTATCCATCGTGACGAAAGGTTCCATGATCGTCCGCGACCTGGACGTGCTGCAGGAACTGGCGCGGGGGCCGGGGTGCAGCGTGTCCTTCAGCGTCACGACCATGGACGCGGCGCTGGCCCGCCAGATCGAGCCCGACCCGCCGCCGCCGCTGCAGCGGCTGCGGGCGATGCAGCGCCTGGTGGACGCCGGTGTGCCGGCGGGCGTGCTGGTGGCGCCGATTCTTCCCGGCCTCACTGACGCGGAGGAGTCGCTGGAGGCCGTGGTGCGCGCCGCCACGGATCACGGAGCCCGCTTCCTCGGCGGCATGCTCCTTCACCTCGGCGACGTGACGCGCGACGCCTACTTCGAGTTTCTGGAGCACAAGTACCCCGCGCTGATCCCGGAGTACCAGGCGGTGTACCGGGGCAAGTACGCGGCGCGCGATCGACAGCGCCGCGTGCAGGAGGTAGTGGCCGCGCTCAAGCGACGCTACCTGATTCCGCAGGGCACGGGTGTCCGCACGGAGCGCCGCAATCCATCCGCCGAGCAGCTCAGCCTGCTGGCCCCGTGAGCGGAACCTCCGCGCACCCTCGACCCGCCCAGGGAGTTCGGCCGGCGCGCCAAGGAGTTCGGCCGGCATTCCACCAAGTGACACGTCATCACGCACAGAGGGAGGTCTGCGTCATGACCCGACAGTTGATCTCTTCCGGATGGCGCTGGGAACCGGTCGCGGGATACTCGCGCGCGGTGCGCGTCGGCAACATGGTGTTCGTCTCCGGCACCACCGCCACCGCGCCGGACGGCAGCATCGTGGGCGTGGACGACATGCACGCGCAGGCCGTGCAGGCGTTTGCCAACATCGGCCGCGCGCTGGAGCAGGCCGGCGCGTCGTTTGCGGACGTGGTCCGCACCCGCATCTTCGTGACGGACATGACGAAGTGGGAGCCAGTCGTCCGCGTCCACGGAGAGATCTTCAAGGACATCCGGCCGGCGTCGACGCTGGTGGGTGTCACCGGGCTGGTCCATCCCGACATGCTGGTGGAGATCGAGGTGGACGCCGTCATCGAGGCGTAACCGGGAAAGGAGGCCAAGGCCGGGCGGGGAGCCCCGGCCTGGCATCCCCGGCCAGGGCTCCTGGTAGATCTAGGCGCAGCCTGCCCGTCCCGGCTCCGCGCCGCCGTTCCAGCCGGTGGTCGTCCGCGGCCCGCGGTCCCAGTTCTGACCCCGCGTCCCCGCGCCGCGACCCGGCGGTTTCTGTCCGGCGGCGCCCATTTTCCCCCTTGACAGGAATTGGCTATTCATCTATTATCCTAGTGTACTAGTATAATTTGCTGGAAAGTTCGCCCGCAGGAACCGGATAGATGGTCCCGACATTCCAGTCTAGCATGTTGTCTCGGAATCCCGTTCGATCCGCACACGGCCTGCAGGGTGGTGGGGGG
>JACQTN010000576.1 GCA_016210785.1 Armatimonadota bacterium | reverse complement strand
GCCATCTCCTCCAGGGTGGCCATCAGGCTGTTGAAATCTCGCGCCCCGAGCAGGACGGCCACGGGAGTTCCGTCCCTGGTGATGATCACCTGATTGCCGTCTTCCGCTGAACGGATCAGCCTGGCGAGTTGCTGGTGCGCCTGCTTGACGCCGACGATCTGAGCCATGCCCCGTCCCTCCCGGGCTCAGTGTAACCCATGGTATATACCTGTGGCAATACCGGGAAACGCCGCCCAGGAGGCCGGGCGGCAGGCCGACGGCGCGACGGATGGGGAACCCGGACTCCGTCTCTACTTTGATGCGGTGAGCCGGCCGGCCCTGTTCCAGGCCGTCTTCACGCTCTTCATCTGAAGGCTGTGCTGCTGAAGTAGGAGCCGCCGCCCTCGGCGCGCGGCGCCTACTTTGTGTGTTGTCCAATAGGAATCGGGCGGCGTGGGACGGAAGGTGCTAGGGGAGGGGTAGACCTGCTCCCACTTCCTTCGCCTTCAGGTAAGTGTGGTACGCCACGGCCACGTCCTGCGTCACCAGCCCCTCCGTCCGCACCAGGATGCGCTCCTGCGGGCTGGACCGTCCCGGCTTCTTGCCGCTGACGATGTCGGCGATCTCCGCGTAGACCTCGTCGTCGCTGAAGGCTCCCCGCTTGATCATGTCTGCCATCTCGGGCAGGTGGCGGTTCTGTTCCCAGTCGTCCACGATCACCTTGTCCGCGGCGCGGTAGAAGGACTCCTCCACCTCGCGGCTGCCCAGCGTGCACACGACCGTCCCCGCCCCGACCCACTCGGTTTTGACCAGCGTTTTCCCGGCGGTGGTGCCGGTGAAGACGGCGTCGGCGCCGCGCACCGCCTCCTCGGGCGTCGCGACCGCGACGACGCGCAGGCCGAGCGCCGTGCTCATCTCCTGCGCGAACCCCTCCCGGCTCTCGGGGCGCCGCGAGGTGACGCGGACTTCCCTGAGCGGGAAGAGTTCATTCATGCCCAGCAGCGCGGTGCGGCCGATGGCCCCCACGCCGACCAGGCCCAGCACCTTCGGCGCCGGCGGCAGCAGGGATTTGGTGGCCACGCAGGCGGAGGCGCTGGTGCGCATGGAGTAGTTCCAGTGCTCGTCCACGATGGCCAGGGGGCGGCCCGTCTTCGGGTCGTTGAGGATGACGTAGCGGGTGTTGTCGAGAAGGCTGGTGCCCGAGCCGTCCTCCGCCACGTGGTAGCCAACCACCCGCACGCCGGTCACGCCCAGGGGCAGCAGGCAGCACGCCTTGACGTGGTAGCGGCCGCTGAACTGGGGCACCTGCATGCGGAACATCCGCGGCTGCGGCCACACGATCTGCCCGGCGGCGTGCCAGCGGAAGACCTCCTCGACGATGTTCAGCACTTCCCGCGGCGACACCAGCCGCCGCGTCTCTTCCGCGGTGATATAGAGCGCGCCCATCGTGTCCACCCCTCACCCCAGCCCCTCTCCCTGTGAGGGAGAGGGGTGGTGGTCTATCCGCCGATCGCCTTGAGCTTCTCCGCGCCGGTGGTCAGCAGGTCGCACCCGTCTTCGGTGACGACCACGTCCTCTTCGATGTGGATGCGCTCCCCGCTGGGCAGGAAGTACCGTGGCTCGGGCGTGAGGACCATGCCGGGCTCCAGGATGGTGTCATCGGCCAGGCTCAGCGAGGGGGGCTCGGCCACGGCCAGCCCCAGGCCGTGTCCCACCCGCTTGGATCCGGTCAGGGGCGGCAGCCCAGCCCGCTCCATCTCCCGGTTGCAGGCCCGCGCCACGTCCGAGGCTCGCGCCCCGGGCCGGATGGCGTCGATGCACGCCCTGGTGATCCGCCAGATCAGCGCGTGGTCCCGCAACTGCTGGTCGGTTGGCTTGCCGAAGACCGCCTGCCGGGCGATGTCGCCGTGGTAGCCGCGGTAGCAGGCGCCGAAGTCGCACCACAGACGCTCGCCCGGCACGTAGGTGTGCTGCTGCTCGCCCTCCAGCAGGAGGCTCACGTGGCCCGTGACGTGGAGGTCGCCGCCCGCCTCGATCATGGCCGTGGTGAGGATCTCCGCCACCCGGCGCGTGGTCATGCCGGGCTCCAGCACCGCGGTCGCATCCTCCCACGCCTCCAGGGTGATGCGGCAGGCCTCCCGCGTCACCTCGATCTCGCGCGGGCTCTTGATGGTGCGCAGGCGCGAGATGACGGCCGAACCATCCACGAAGCGGGCGTGGGGCAGCAGTTCCTCCTTGATCGTCACGAACTCCCCGTAGGGGAGGCCGAGCCGGTGGTTGGGGCCCAGTTCGCACCCGATGGTCCCCTCGCTGAGGCCGAGATCGCCCAGGGTGTCGCGCATCAGTTCCACCGGGAAGGGCACGTCCACGTAAGTGCGCATCTCGGCGATGGGGCTGGCCGCCCGCGCCTCCCGTTCGTCGCGGCCGTAGATGATCATGACCGGATCGCGGTCGCGCGGGACCACGGCCAGCATGGGCCGCATCTTGTGCTCGAACTGCCGGCTGTGGTGCCCGGTGAAGTACCAGTAGTTGTGCATCTCGGTGACCAACAAGGCATCCAGGCCCGCCCGGTCCATCAACTCCCGGGCCCGGCGCCAGCGGTCCCGATACTCTTCAGGCGGCAGGTGACTCATGGTCTTCCCTCCGGCGAGGCGGCATCCTGGAACGTCCGGGGAATGGAGCAGGCGCGCTCCGCACGTGCTACGAGCCCGTCTCGGAAAGGTCATGCGCAGGGCCGGCTTCCCACGATGTGTCGGTATCGGCGCCGCGAGTTGAACGGCGCACGATCGAACTCGCGCCGCCGAGCCCGAGCATCACTGGTACTTTGGCACCCGCACCGTCGCGGGTGGGGTCGTGGGCGCCGTGAGTCCGGTGAGCGCGGTACGATGGCGCACCTCGGAAACACGTAGCACGTGCCGGGCAAGACCCTCCCCGCGTTGGGCACTTGGTGAAGGGTGGAGTGACGCAAAGACACTCCACCCAACCTTGCCGGCTAGCTGCTGCAGGGAGTGCATCTCCGCCGCGCTCACCGATTCAGCTTCTGAGCGGGAGCGCGCCTCCTGGGGCAGTCGGGGCAGGTATCAGGAGACGTCGACGCGGTTGGCCTGCTTGGCAATTTCCCAGCCGGCCTTGATCTTCTGCCGGACGCTCCGCAGCCGGCCGTGCTTCTTGTGTTTAGGGACGTGCGTGAGGTTGGGCAGGCGCACCTTACGGGTCCGCAGACCCGCATCCTTGGCGTAGCGGGTGAGCGCTACCTCCACGCCGAAGCCCATGTCCTCCAGGCCCGACAGCGACTCCAGGACCTCGCGCCGCAGGGCCCGCTGCCCGTTGAAGAAGGGGAGAATCTCCTGCATCAGGCCGTGCTGGCCGATGGTCATGTCCGCCTCGCCCCGCAGGACGGGGCGCACCAGGGACTCCACGTGCTCGGGCATGAGACCCACCAGGTCGGCGTCCAGCAGGAGGGCGACCTCGGCCCGCGTGACGGCCAGGCCGGCGGCGATGGCCCCTCCTTTGCCGACGTTATGGGGGAGGGCGATGACCACCACACCGTGGCGGCGGGCGACCTCCACCGTGTTATCGGTGCACCCATCGCTCACCACCACGATCTCGTCGACGAGCGGGCTGCGCCGGACTGCCGTCAGGACGCTGCCAATGGTTTTCCCCTCGTTGTACGCAGGGATGATCGCGGCAACCCGTGGCATGGATCCCCTCCTCGAGATGAGCCGTTCCTATTTTCCCTCCCCCGGCGGGGAATTCCTTCCCCCACGCTCCCGCCGCCTGGCATTTCTCACGCCGGCAGCGCGGACAGACAGCGAACTACCGTCCGCTAGATAAGATGGACGAGCCGGCGACCTG
>JACQTN010000053.1 GCA_016210785.1 Armatimonadota bacterium | reverse complement strand
GGGTCGTCCCCAGCGTCAGGACCACCGCGCACACCAGAAACGGCAACACCGGTCCGCGCAGGTCCCACAAGAACCCGCCGGCGAGAGGCCCGACGACCAGGCCGATGCCCTGGACCGTTTCCGAGAGGCCGAACACCTCACCCAGCCGATCGGCCGGCGCGACCTCGGCCAGGCGGGCGAGCCAGGCGGGGCGAACGAGTGTGAACCCCACGGCCAGCATCATCCCTGCCAGCACCAGGACCAGACCGCGCCAGGACAGCCCGAGCACGTCGCCGCGCGCGGACGCCACGGCGGAGAGAACCAGGAGCCACATGCCTAGCGTGGCCACGAGAAAGCCCCACGAGATGAGCGGCACGCGGGCGCGCCGGTCGGCGATCTTGCCGGTGATCGCCGCCGCCACCCCGATGGTCAGCGCGACTCCCAGGAAGGCGCGCCCCATCTCCGCCAGCGTGAAGCCAAGCACCTGACGCGCGTACACGATGGCCACCGGCATGATGAGGCCCACGCCAAACATCTGCAGAAAGATCACGCCCAGCAACGGGCGGAGGATAGGCAGATCCCTCACCACACCCAGCGACGGCCGGGATGCTCCGAGCCTGAACGGGGGCACCACGGCTCCCGCGGGCGCCGGACCGGCGCGGGGCGCCTCGCGCGGCGCCACCGGCACCATCACGGCGGCCAGCAGCGCCGCCGCGGCCAGCAGCCCGCTCGCCACCAGAAAGCCTTGCGTGTACGATCCGGTCGCCGTCGCCACGTACCCGGCCACCGCGGGTCCCAACCCCAGTCCGGCGAAGAACGCCAGCGTGAGGACGCCCATGGCGGCCCCTTGATGGCGCGGCTCCACCGTCTCGACCGCCAGCGCCATTCCCGCGGGCCACAGCGCGGCGCTGCCCAACCCGTCCACAAATTGCAAAGGGATGAACCACTCGGGGCTGCGCAGCGTGGTCATGGCCAGCGGCGCCAGGCTGGAGATCAGCGCGCCGCCGACAATGAGCGACCGCCGTTCCAGCCGGTCGGAGGCCCATCCCAGCGCCCACTTGCCCAGGGTGTCGGTCAGAGCAAACGCCGCCACCACCATGCCCACCAACAGCATGCCGGCGCGCAGCCGCTCGGTCAGGTAGAGCGGGAGCAGCGGCAGCACCGTGGCGTAGCCCAGTTGGGCCAGCCCCATCACCAGCGCCACGCGCGGCAGCGTCCCGCGCCACATGATGCTCCACCGGCTGTCCGCGCCCGTGGGCGCGGACGGTGACGTGTTCACGGAAACCCTCGGGACCGTGACAGGCGTGCCATTCTCCTCGCCCACTCTTATGCTGATACGGCGGAACGGGCGTGGAGGTTTAGGGGGACTGGCGGACCCACTCGCCGCTACAGCCGCCGGCCTTCCGCATCAGGCGGACCCGGCCAACCTCCATCCCGCGGTCCACCGCCTTGCACATGTCGTAAATTGTCAGCGCCGCGGCCGCCACCGCGGTGAGCGCCTCCATCTCCACGCCGGTGCGGGCGGCCGTCCTAGCCGTGACCTCGATCTCCACCACTCCCGCCGCCTCGTCCAGCCGGAAGTCGACGTCCACCGCCGTCAGCGGCAGCGGATGGCACAGGGGGATCAGCTCGGCGGTGCGCTTCGCTGCCATGATTGCGGCCACCCGCGCCACGGCCAGGACGTCGCCTTTGGCCACCTGGTGCGCGCGGATCAGCGCCGCGGTCTCGGGTCGCATGCGCACCTCCCCCCGCGCCGTGGCCTCGCGCACCGTCTCCGGCTTGGCGCCGACGTCCACCATGCGGGCCCGCCCTTCCTCGTCCATGTGGGTCAGGCGCTCAGTCAAAGACCTCCACCTCCACCTCGGCGCCCGCCTCCAGCCACTCCACGCCGATGGGCACCACGACGATCCCGTCGGCCCGCACCATGGTGGTGATCACCCCGGACTTGCCCAGGATGGGCACGGCGCAGGTGACGCCGTCGCGCACGTCCACGGCCACGCGGATGTGATCCTCGCGCCGCCCCTCCGACGGGATCGGCTGCGCCAGGCGCGCGCGAATCCGCCGGTTGGGACGCTCCCGCGCGCGCAGGCCCATCAAGCCCGCCAGGATGGGCCGCACGAAGACGTCGAACACCACCATGGAGGAGACGGGATGGCCGGGGAGACCGATCACCGGCTTGCCCTCCACTACCGCCAGGACGGTGGGCTTGCCGGGCTTGATGGCCACACCGTGGACCACGATGCCGGGAGCGCCCAGCGCGGTGATGGCATCCGCCACCAAGTCGCGATCGCCTACCGAACTACCGCCCGAGATCAGCACCAGGTCGGCGTCCCGGTGCGCCTCCCGCAGCACGGCCAGGAAGACCTCGAGGCGGTCCTCGATGATGCCGTAGGGCCGCGGCACCCCGCCCAGCGCCGACACCAGCCCGGCCAGCGAGTAGGTGTTCATATCGCGCACCTGGCCAGGCCCGGGCGCGCGGTCGGGCGGGACGATCTCGTCGCCCGTCACCAGGATGGCTGCCCGCGGCCGCGCGTGGACCAGTGCCGCCGTGTGGCCCAGACCCGCCAGCAGCGCGACCTCCTGGGGCCGCAGCCGCACGCCGGCCTCCAGCACCACCTCTCCCGCCCGCACGTCCTCCGCGCGGGCGATCACGTTCTCGCCCGGCTTCACCGGCCGCGGCACCCGGATGGTGCGGGGATCGGGGTACTCAATCTTCTCCTGCATCACCACCGCGTCGGCGCCCGGCGGCAGCATGCCTCCCGTGGGCACCCGGACCGCCTGGCCCGGGCCAAGGTCGAAGGGCGCAGCGTGGCCCATGAGGACCTCGCCCACCACCGTGAGCGTGGCCGGCGGCGCGCCGGTGTCCGTCGCGCGGATCGCGTAGCCGTCCACGGTGGAGCGGTCAAAAGGTGGCAAGTCCTCCGTGGCCCGCACGTCCGCGGCCAGCACGCGACCGAACGCCTCCATCAGCGGCACCACTTCCGTCGCCGGCGGCCGGGGTCTGTACACCCGGGCGTAGGCCACCTGCGCCTCTTGCGGCGTCAGCACCTTCGCGAACGCCTTCACCATGCAGGCCTCATCCCCCCAAGGCCATTCTACCGCCTGCACGCCGTCGCGTGCAGCCACGGCCGGCCTCTCGCACAAGCACCGCGCAGCCCGGTCCCCCGGCGCGCTAGGGCACCAGGATGATCTTGCCGCTCTGGCCCGACTGGAGCAGCGCAAACGCTTCCTCGAAACGGTCCAGGGGAAACCGGTGCGTGATGACGGGCGTAATGTCGAGCCCCATGCGCAGCAGGCGCGTCATCTGTTCCCAGGTCTGCCACAGGCGGCGCCCGAAGATGCCCGCCAGGTGCACGGCCTTGAGGACCACGTCGTTGGCCAGGTCCACCTCCAGCCGCCCTGTGGGCAGGCCCAGCAGGGACACCCACCCGCCGTTGCGCACGGCGCGCAGGCCATCGGTGATCCCGCGCGGGTTGCCCGACATCTCCAGCACCACGTCCACGCCCACCCCGCCGGTGGCGGCCCGGAGGCGGGCGGCCACGTCGTCCCGCCGCGCGTCGATGACCAGGTCGGCACCCATGCGGCGGGCCAGATCCAGCCGGAACTCGCTGACGTCGGTGGCGGCCACCAGCGCGGCGCCGGCCATCTTGCACACGGGGATGGCGAACAGGCCGATCGGGCCGCACCCGATGATCGCCACGGTCCGCGTCGTCAGGTCGGTGCTGTGGGCGGCGTGCACCGCGTTGCCCAGCGGATCCATCACCGCGGCCACCTCGACCGGGATGGATCGGCCCAGCCGCCAGGCGTTGCCCGCCGGCAACCGGACGCACCCGGCAAACGCGCCGTCCCGGTCTACGCCGATGATCTCCAGCGACTCGCAGATGTGTGGCTGCCCGCCCAGGCACAGGTGGCAGTGGCCGCAGGCCAGGTGGCACTCCCCCACCACGAACTCGCCCACCTGCGGGACACGCACGCCCGGACCCGCCTCCACCACCGTGCCGCAGAACTCGTGCCCCAGCACACGGGGCGGGTGGACGCGGCCGCGGGCCCAGGGATCCCAGTTGAAGATGTGCAGGTCGGTCCCGCAGATGCCGGTGGCTTCCACTTTGATGACAATCTCGCCCGGGCCGGCGGTGGGCACCGGCACCGTGGCCAGGGCCAGGCCGGGCGCGTCACGGACCTTAGCCAGGGCCCGCATCGTCTGGGTCGAGGTCTTCATGGAGGCAGCCCTGCGCCGGCGGCGCGACCGGTCACCGGCCGATCGCCTGGCGATATGTCTCCAGCGTGAGCAACACCTCGTGCTGCGCGGACACCGCGTAGGCGATCAGTTCCATGGTCAAGGCCACGGCGTCCTTCTTGTCCGCCACCAACGGGTCGCGCGTGAGGATGGTGTTGAGATCGTAGCAGCGGCACGCCTGGGTCATGACGTGGAACAGCGCGAACTCCTCCTCCAGCGTCTCGGGGACGTCGGGCCGCGCCGCGTAGAGCTGGTAGAGGTGCTCGATGCGGAAGGCCCCGCCGCGCTCGGCGCGGGCCTGCTGGTCCAGCGCCCGCACGAAGCCCAGCTCCACCTCGTCGTCCACCGCCCGGTAGGCGTTGTAGGCGATCTCGCGCTTCTTCTCCGGCGTCTCGCCCAGCAACAGGCGCCCCATGAAGCGCTCCGGTGTCAGAGTCTCCAGCACCACCGGATCGTCGAAGTTCCGCTTCAGGAGGATGACGGTGCCCAGGCGCGCGGGTTCCATGGGGTTGCTGTACACCCGGTCGGCCGGGAGCACGCGGGCAATGTCCAGCATGGCGCGGGCGTTGTCGAATGCGATCAGCCGGGCCAGCAGCTCCCGGACCTCGCCGTCGGCCATGCCCGCGAAGTGCGCCGCCACGTCCCCGCCGGCACGCCGCACCACGTTCACCAGGTCGTCCAGCAGCGCCCCGTTGGTCTGGAGAAACGCCGTCGTCACGTTGGGGACGTTCTCCATGTTGGAGCGCAGCATCTGGTAGGCGGACGGCGGAAAGTTCTCCACCAGATTGGTGCGCAGGTAGAAGACCTTCTCGGAGGTATACGCGTACGCCTCGATGGGACGGGAGAGATCCAGGTCCCGCAACGGCAGCGACACCGCCGCGTTGGCCAGGTCGAGCCCGCTGGCGACGACGTCCGGGTGCCCGGCGCCGTGCTCGCCGATCCACCCGAAGAGGCGGTAGCCGCGGATCTCCCGGCCGCCGGCGAGCTTCACCGCCTGGGGCGCGACGCGACGCCCGTCCTTCGTCTCGAAGGTGTAGCGGACATACACCCAGTCGTCGGAGTGGAAGCGCGTCCGCGGGGACTCGATGAGGCCGTAGGAGGAAGTGCTCTTGCCCGTGCCGGTGGGCGCAATGTAGAGGATGCCGGCGCCGTCTTTCTCCACGCAGGCGCCGTGGATGCTGTGGATGCCGTGCTCCTCGGCCAGGACGCGCCCCACCGCGCCCAGCACCCAACTCTTGAG
>JACQTN010000556.1 GCA_016210785.1 Armatimonadota bacterium | reverse complement strand
TCCCGGGTTGATGATCCTGATGACGGTGATGAGTATCAACTTCGTGGGCGATGGGTTGCGGGATGCACTGGATCCCCGCCTCCGGGGCGAGTAACCGGCGGAAGAGAAGGAGTCGATCATGAAGGATCCGGTGGGTGTGGTCAATCTGCCGTTCACGGGCATCGCCAGCTTCGCCAAGTTCCCCATCTGCGACAATCTCGACACGCTGAACGCCGACGTGGCGGTCATGGGGATCCCCTGGGATGAGGGCGTGGGTTCCGTCCCGGGCACGCGGTTCGGCCCGCGGGCCATCCGCGAGTACTCCACGCGCCTCGGCTTCGTGAAGGAGCGCGGCTATTACGACGTCAGCACCGAGCGGGAGTACCTGAAGGGTGTGACCTTCGCCGACTGCGGGGACGCCGACGTGCTCTACCTGGACGTCATCACCTCATTCGACCGTGCCACGGCCATGGTGCGCCGGATCGTGGAGCGCGGTGCGCTCCCGGTCGTGCTGGGCGGCGACCACTCGGTGAGCTTTCCGGCGGTGCGGGGCATGGAGGCGCACGGGCCCATTGACATCGTGCACGTCGACGCTCACCTGGATTTCAACGACAGCGTGGGCGGGGTCACGCTCGCCAACGGCAGCCCCTTCAAGCGCGCCTCGGAGCTCCCGTTCGTGCGCCGGATCATCCAGATCGGCATCCGTGGCATCCGGACGCGGCCCGCCACCTACTTCGCCGCCAGGGATCACGGCAACATCATCATCACCATGGCGCGCATCCGCCGGGAAGGGCTGGACCCGGTGTGGCGGGCCTTCGAGGCGCTGGGAGAACGCTGTTACCTCTCGATCGATACCGACGGTCTCGACCCGTCGGTGGCACCCGGCACCGGCTCGCCGGATCCCGACGGGCTGCAGCGGTGGCAGGTGGCGGAGATCGTACGCGAGCTGACGAAGCGTTCCAGGATCGTGGGGTTCGACTTCGTGGAGGTGAACCCGATGGTCGACCCTTCAGGGCTGACGGCGCTGGTGGCGGCGACCACCATCGTGGAGACGCTCGGGCAGATCTTTGCCGGTCGCTGACACCGGGCACGGGGAGCAGCTGCCGCCGGGCGGGACACTGCGGGAAGCACGGACACGGGGCGCGCCGGGGACATGAGCGACCAAGCGGATATCGTCATCATCGGCGGCGGAATCGTCGGCTGCAGCGTCGCCTATGCTCTGACGCGCCGGGGCGTGCGCAACGTGCTGCTGCTAGAGCGGCGCGCCATCGCCTCGGGCCCCACCGGCGCCAGCGCCGGCATTCTGTCCCGGTGCTACCAGCATCCGACGCTCGTGGCGATGGCGGAGCACGGGCGTGATTTCTACGCCCGCTGCGAGGCGCACACGGGCAGATCGGCGGACTTCGTGAGAAGCGGCTGGCTGCTGATAGGCGGTGAGGCGCAGGCGCCTCATCCCCGCACCGCGTGGAGCCTGCAGAGGGCGGCCGGGCTTTCCTGCGCGTGGTTATCCCCGGCCGACATCAAAACGCTGGAACCCCGCATCGAGGTCGAAGAGGACGCGGTGGCGCTGTATCTCGAGGATGCCGGGTACGCCGATCCGTACTCTGCCGCCCACGCCCTGGCGGGAGCGGCCCGCGAGGCCGGGGCCGCGATCGCGGAACACACGGAGGTTGCCGGCATCGAGACCGACGGTCAGGGAGTGTGCGGCGTGCGCACCCGCACCGGCACCATCGCCACCCGCACGGTGGTCAACGCCGCGGGGTCGTGGGCCGATCGCATCGGGAACATGGTGGGGGTCACGCTCCCCATCGAGACGAGCCGCCACCAGCTCGTCGGGCTCCGGCGTCCTTCCTCCTTTGGACCGGGGCATCCCGTGATCGCGGATCCCGCCAACATGGTCTACCTGCGGCCGGAAGGCCGGGACATCACCATCGTCGGGTCCAACGACCCCAAAGAAGCCCGGAACCTGGTGGACCCGGATCGATGCCCGGTCGGAGCAGATCCGGAGGCGGCGCTGGTCCAGTGGCAGCGGGCGTGTGCACGCATGCCTGCCCTGGCCGGCGCGGGGATGGTTCGCGGGTGGTCCGGCGTCTACGACATCTCGCCCGACGGCTTCCCTATCGTGGATGGCCCGCTGGGGCCTCAGGGGTTCTACTGCGTCACGGGGCTCAGCGGGCGGGGATTCAAGTTTGCCCCGGCGATCGGCAGGATCGTGGCCTCCCTGATCCTGGACTCATCTCCCGATCCCTGGGCGGAGATGTTTCGACTGGGCCGCTTCGATGCCGGCGTGACCATCCCGGCGGGAGTCTTCTGGGGCGGTACCAGGCAGGCGTGACATCCGGTACAGCGGTGAGCAGAATCGCGTAGAGGAGGGAGATCATGCACCCGGCATGGAGAGGGCTGGCCCTGACCGTGATCGCCGTCCTGTCCGCCCTGGCAACCTGGACCGCAACTCCGCCCGGATCCGCGTGGGGCGCCGGCGCCCCGGAGGACGAGATCCGGACCGGTTACTCCCGCGACTTCCAGAGCGTGGACCCGGCCCATATCCCGGGCTCCCCCGACTACCAGGCGGCCATGAACATCTACAGCGGCCTCGTCCGGTACAAGAAGGACTCCACCGAGGTCGAACCGGACCTGGCGGAGCGCTGGACCGTCAGCGCCGACGGCAAGACGTATACCTTCTACCTCCGCCGCAACGTCATCTGGCATGCCGGCTACGGTCGCTTCACCGCCCACGACGTCAAGTACACCCTGGAGCGGATCAAGGACCCCGCCACCCGCTCCCGCTACGCCAGGCCGCTGGAGATTCTCGACCGCATCGATGTGGTCAATGACTACACGGTGCGGCTGGTGCTCAAGCAGCCCTACAGCGCCCTGCTGGGCGCCGTGCTGGCGTTCCGCCCGGGGTTCATCGTGAAGAAGGAGGCCGTTGAAAAACTCGGCAAGGACTTCCCGCTCAACCCCACCGGGACCGGCCCGTTCCAGTTCGTGAGCTATCGCCCGCGCCAGGAGATGATCTGGGTGGCCAACGAACGCTACTATTTCGGCGCCCCTCAGATCAAGCGCGTGCGGTGGCGGATCATCCCTGACGAAATGGCCACGGCGCTTGCCCTGCAGCGCGACGAGATCAACTACATGATCGTCCGCAAGCCGGAGGTCTACCGGTTGCTGAAGGGCGTCCCGTCCGTGCGCATGACCGCGACCCCGTCAGCCGGGTGGGAAACGATCTTCATTAACACCCGCCGCAAGCCGTTCGACGACGTGCGCGTGCGGCGCGCCGTCGCCCACGCCATCAACAAGGATCAGCTGGCCTTCTCGGTCGCCCAGGGCATGGCGACCGTCGGCACGGGCTCCGTGATCCCCCCCGGGGTCTTCGGCCACACGGGGGACATCCCCAGGTACGAGCACAGCGTGGAGCGGGCGCGGCGCCTGCTGCAGGAGGCGGGATACGGAAGGGGTCTGACCGCCACGCTGATCTTCCGGCAGGAGGGCGCGAGCCCGGACGTCGCCACGGCCATGCAGGCCATGCTGGCGGAGATCGGCATCACCCTGAAGCTGGAGCTGCTGGAGTCGGGTGCCTACTTCGCCCGGCGCAACACGGGGAATTACGACATGCTGATCAACAACATCAGCCGGGCCGAGCCGGACCAGTTCCTGACCGAGATCTTCCACTCGGCCAACATCCCGCCCGGCAACAACGAGGCATTCTACGGGGGCGCGGACAGCCTGATCGATGCCCAGCGGGTGGAGGTCACCCCGGAGCGGCGCAGGCAGTTGATCGTCGAGGCGCAACGGAAGATCGCACAGGATGTTCCCGCCATCGTGCTGTGGAACGATTTCAATGTGGTCGCCTACCAGCGGTACGTCCGGGGCCAGGTGGCCAACATCTCCCACTGGATGACCCGGTTCGAGTTCATGCACTTTGCCCGCTAAGAAGCTGTCTGGGAAATGCCAAACCAGGAAGCTCCTTGTGCAAAGTGGCGGGGCCTGGCGGGATGGGAGGACTTTGGGATGAACGGCAGCGCGCAACATCATGACCGCGAGGTGGCGTCGTGAACCTGCTCATCACCGGCGGCTGCGGTATCGTGGGGTCCTACGTCGTCGAGGAGGCACTGGCGCGGGGCCTCCGGCCCGTGGTGGTGGATGTGGCGTCGGTGCCGCCGCCGCTGCGGCCGCGGGCCAAGGAGTTCGTGCACGTCCCCGGCGACATCCAGGACCAGGCCATGCTGCTGCACGTGGTCACCCAGCACAGGATCGACACCATCATCCACTTTGCGGCGCTGCTGGGCGATGTGGTGCAGCACAGGCCGGTGGCAGGCATGCGGGTGAACGTGGTGGGCGCCACCAACGTGCTGGAGGCGGCGCGCCTGAACGGCGTGCGGCGCATGGTCTTCGCCAGCACGCGCACGGTGTACCCCGACTTCAAGGGCACCGAGCACGGCCACCCCACCTACAAACCGGTCACCGAAGACGTGGTACCCGATCCGACCCGGCCCTACGAGGTCATGAAACTCTACGGAGAGAAGATGGGCCGCTTCTACCGGGACACCTACGGCGTGGAGTTCGCGGCCCTGCGCTTTGCCATGTACTACTGCGCCGAGCGGTCGCTGCGGCCCGGCACGCGCGGGATGGCCATGTTCAATGCCATCATCGGCAACGCGGCGCGCGGCGAGCCGACGCGCCTGGAGAGCGGCCGGGCGCTGCGGTTCGACCTGGTGCACGCCCGCGACCTGGCCCGCGCGGCGGTGCTGGCGGCGACCGCGCCGTCGGTGCCATCGCTGGCCTACAACATCGGCGGTGGGCGGGCGTGGACCTTCGACGACATGGCCACGGCCCTGCGCCAGGTCTTCCCGGACGCGGTGCTGGAGGTGGGCGGCGGCATGGAACTGCCGCCGGGTCACTACTGCATCCTGGACATCGGCCGCGCGCGGAAGGAGATCCGCTACGAACCCGCCCACGACCTGGCGGCCGGCATCCGGGACTGCGCAGAGCGCATGAAGGCACTGGGGGTAGGAGGTCTCCGCTGATGGCCGGCGGCGACGTCATCATGGTGACCGGCGCCTGCGGCGCCATCGGCGGCCACGTGGTGCGGCGGCTGGACCGACTCGGGCACCGGGTCGTGGCGTTCGACCAGATCGGGCCCTCCCGCGCCATCGCGTCGCTGGATGGGCGCGTGCCGCTGGTGATCGGCCACGTGGATGATCTGGGGAGCATCCTGGACGCGGTCCGTGCGCACCGCGTTACCCGCATCATTCACCTCGCCCGCGTGGCCAGCCCGCTCAACGACGAGCATCCGGGCAGCCTCTACCAGGTGGACTTCGGCGGGAGCGTCAACGTGCTGGAGGCGGCGCGCCTGGCCGGCGTCGCGCGCGCCGCCCTGGCCAGCAGTTACAACATCTACCCGCGCGCTACCGAGCCGCCCCACGGGCACCCCACGTATGCGCCAGTGGCGGAGGAGCATCCCCCCGCGCCGGGCCGCCCATACGCCATCTTCAAGTGGGCGATGGAGCAGGTGGCGCTGACCTACGCCCGCCGGTTCGACCTGGAGGTGGCCATGGTGCGCTTCAGCACCTACTACGGCCCCGAGCGCGCCATCCGCAGAGGCACCCGCGCCGCGGACGTGCTGAACCGGATGATCCTGAACGCGCTGGAGGGCCAGCCGACGGTGGTGCCGCAGGGCGGCGACCAGGGATTCGATGCGGTCTACGTGAAGGACTGCGCGCAGGGCGCGGTGGCGGCATGCCTGGCGCCGTCGGTGCCGTCGCGCATCTACAACATCGGCTCGGGTGCGGCCGTGACGCTGCGCGATGCCGCGCAAGCCGTCCGCCGGCTGGTGCCCGGCGCGCAGATCGAGGTGGGACCCGGGCTGGAGTTCAATCCGGGGTTCGGCGGCCACTACATCATCCTGGACATCTCCCGCGCGCGGCGGGAGATCGGGTACGCGCCGGAGTTCGACCTGACCCGCGGCATCGCCGACTGCATGGAGGAGCTGCGGACGATGCTGTGATGCCTGCGGGGGCACCCGCTCGCTCTGAGCCTGTCGAAGAACGCGCCCCGCTGTCCCCATCGGTCTGCGTGCTTCGACGCGCTCGGCACAAACGGACCGAGCGCCTTGACACACAGACCGATACATCCTGACACACGGGAGAGCGTCCATGAGCCACGACTGGGAGTCGATTGAGCGGCGGATCCGGGAGAGCGCCAGCTCGTCCTGGCTGACGGAGGGGATGAAGGGATCGCTGCTCCTGGACTACGAGGACCGCGGGCTGATGAGCCCGGTGATCGCGTCGCACAAACTGCACCATCTGGCCGACCGCGCCGGCGGCGTGGTGTCGCTCAGCGCGGGGAGCCAGATCGGGCGGATGCCGCCGGAGGTGGCGGTGCGGGCCACCCACGACGCCCTGGAGGCGGGGTACGTGGGGTTCCCGTCGTCGCTGGGGTACCGGGAGTTCCGGCAGGCCATCGCCCGCAAGCTCAGACGCGAGAACGGCATCGCCGCCGGCCCCGACAGCGAGATCATCCCCACCGTGGGAGCGCAGGCGGTGCTGGACGGGACCATCCGCATCCTGGTGGACAAGGGTGACGACGTGCTGCTCATCGACCCGGAGTACGCGTCCATTGAACCGCTGGTGGCGATGGCCGGGGGCCGGGTCATCCGCGTCCCGCTGCGCTACGACCGGAAGGCACAGGCCTGGTCCTTCGACCCGGATGAGGTGGGGCGGCGCGTCACCCCGCGGACAAAGCTGTTCATCATGAGCAACGGCAACAACCCCGCTGGCCTCCTCTACACCCGCGAGCAACTGGCGGCCATCGGGGACCTGGCGCGCCGGCACGATTTCTTCATCCTGTCCGACGAAGAGTACGAGCGCCTGGTCTTCGACGGCCAGACCCACACCAGCATGGCGGCGCTCACGGGGATGATGGAGCGGACCATCACGGCCATGTCCTTCTCCAAGGCCTACGTGATGACAGGTTTCCGGATCGGGTTCATGGTGGCGCCGGCGGCCATCGTGGACCACATGGCGCAGATCGTGCGCTTCGCGGTGCAGGCCGCCCCATCGCTCAGCCAGCGGGCGGCCATGGCGGTGCTGGACAGCGACGTCTCCGCCTGGCTGGCCGGCTCGCTGCGCGAGCTGGAGAGCAAGCGCGACTATGGGCTGGGCCGCCTGCGCGGCCTGCCCGGCGTGACCTGCGCCTCCCCCAGCGGGTGTTACTTCCTGTTCCCGCACTTCGACCTGGGGATGTCCTCGCAGGCGCTGGCCGAGTACCTCATCACGGAAGGGAAGGTCTCCACGCTGCCGGGGCACATGTTTGGGCCGACGGGCGAGGGACATTTGCGGGTGAGTTTCTGCGTGCCGCAGGCGCAGCTGGCGGAGGGGCTGGACCGGCTGGAAGCGGCGGTGAGGAGATTGACAGTAGGTGGCAGGACGTCGGGCTAGACCGTGTTCACCGCTCGATGGCCGTTTGCGTGCAGACGGCCGTCAACATATCTGGAACTCGTGGCGGCTGGTGCAGGCCTGCCTGCGCAGCCCCCAGAGCCCTACAGGCGCCGGAACCTGGCGAACATCTCTCGGCCGCTGCGCGGCTGGATGGAGTGGGCGGCAGGCTCCAGGACCTCCAGCGCGAATCGCGGCGCGAACAACGCCCTGATCTCTTCTTCGAAGATCGGAAAGGGTGGCCCGTCCGTCGGCTGCCCAGAGGCGGCCATGGGGAAGAACAGACCGATGAGCTCGCCCCCGGGCCGGAGCAGGCGGGCGGCCACCTCGACGTACTCGGGCCGCCGCGCCGGGTCGATGGCGCAGTAACACGTGTACTCCAGCAGGTAGTCGAAGGCGCCGGCGTAGTGCGGGGGCAGCGCAAACAGGTCGCACTGAACAAAGCTGCAGCGCACGCCCGCGTGCGCGGCCTCACGGCGAGCGGCCTCCAGCGGCGCGGCGGCGAAGTCCACGCCCACCACATCGAAGCCGTGACGGGCGAAGAGAATGGCATCGTGACCCCGGCCGCACCCGGGCACGATGAGGTGGCCGGGGGCCGGCGCGCCGGGCGACCCAAACAGAACGGAGAACTGCGGGGTGGGTCCACCCAGGTCCCACCGGTCCGTAGCGCTCCGGTACAGAGCCTCCCAGAACTCCTGGCGGTCGACCTCTCCGATCACTCCGATGCCGCTCCCTCTGTCAATGCCTGTGCCCGCGGGACCCGCCTGACTCGATCGCTTTCCAGAATCTCCATGAAAGCCGTCGGCGAGACGATGGGGATACCCCCACACTCTTTCGCCCGCAGCAGCGGTTCCCGCTCGCCGCACACGATGTAATCGGCTGCGCCCTCAACGGCGCACCGGACCAGGATGCCGCCAAGCCAGTCCTCATCTCCCGCCTGTGCTGCCGACGCTGGAAGCGACACCACCTGGGAGAAGCCACGGAGCGTGCTGGCGCAGGCAGCGATCCTCTGGTTCGAGAGCCCGCAATACCAGTTCAGGATGCGGGGGCGGGACAGCACCTCTCGATACGCCGCGACCAGCGGCTCGCACGTGACGAGGGTGAACTCACCGGCCCGCCAGCGGCCGAGAAGAGCCCCGGCAGGTCCGGCCTGGCAAATGGTCCCGGCCGCGAGCGTTCCGACGTCGAGGACGGCGCGGAGCATGATTACTACTCGCCTTCCCGCCGCCGGCAGACCTCGGCGACGGCCGTCGCGACATCCCGGTCTGCCTGCTCCGCAAACACGGCGACATTAGCCTCACGGATCTGGTCGAAGGCGTCGAAGGCCTGGTCGCGGCACTTCTTCCATTGCTCAAATTCGGCGATGGGAATCAGCACGGCCATTGGCCGGCCGTGACGGGCGATAACGGTTCGCTCTCCCCGCTCGGACGCGGCGTGGATCAGCGTGGAGAAGTTCTGGCGGGCTTCCTGAACAGAAACGGAGTGCTCCACAGTCGAAGACGCCTACCTTTCTGTTCCAAATGTGACGACTATACAGATTACCAGTATTGTACAAAAACTTCGGGGGGCGGTCAAACTCGTGACCGCCAGATTTTCTCTTAAACCAAGATTATGTACAGAAATTGTGGCCTGTCGTGTGGTTAGATCCCATTCCCACACGGATCATTCCAGAGTTTGTCCTCATCGTCACAGGGATCTCGGGCGACTAGTCCGGGTTATGTACACTCCATAGATCGTCAGGGTGGCCCCCACCACGCGCATCCATCCGAGGGGCTCCCCGAGGGCCCAGGCGGAGGCCAGCAGGCCGACCGCCGGGGTCAGGTTGGCGTATGCCGCCGTCCGCGCCGGCCCCACGTGCTTCACGCCCTCCGCCCAGACGGTGTAGCAGAAGACGAGCGCTCCCAGGCCCGCAAAGGCGATGGCGCTCCAGTCGGCCCAGGTGAGAACCTGCCAGTCCTGACGAAAAGCCGCGGGCATCGTGGTGGCCCAGATCCCGGCCGTCCCCGCGATCAACCCCACCCCCGTCAGCCTCAAGGGCGAGTGGCGCGCCAGGAGAGCACGCGAGAGTACGGTGTAGGCGGACCAGCATATCCCCGCCAGCAGCACCAGCCCGTCCCCCAGCCACTGGATGCCGGCGCTCCCCGGGCGATGCCCTCCCAGCGCTACCAGGGCCGCGCCCGCCATGGCCAGGACGATCCCACCCCAGGTCCGCGCCGTCAGACGGTCCACGCCCAGCCCGGCTGAGAGCAGCGCCGTCCACAACGGGTTGATGGCGATGAACAGGACCGCGTTCCCGGCGGTGGTCCACGCGATGCCCTGGATGAAGAGCGCCTGGTAGACGGTGTTGCCCAGGATGCCGATCCCGATCATCGCCAGCAGATCCGACGCGGAAATCCCCCGCAGCCCCCCATCTCGGACCCGCAACAGCACCGCCATGGCCACCGCCGACATGGTGAAGCGGGCCAGGTTGAAAGACCAGGGGGACATCTTCTCGAGCGCCCACTTCACCACCGTGAAATTGACGCCCCACACGATCACGACGAACAACATGAAGAGGTCAATCCGTGACAGCGCACGCACGCGTGACGTCATGGGGCGCTCCGTGGTCATGCGGTGCTCCGTGGTCAGGAGCTATTCCCGGTCGGTGCCGGCGTGCGTGAGGCGTGCCGCCGGAGGCGCGGCGGGGATGGGGGCCCGCTGGTGCGCGCCATGTACACGCCAGAGATGGCCAGCGCCGCCCCCAGCACGCGCTTCCACGACAGCGGTTCGTGCAGGGCCCACGCCGCGGCCAGCACGCCGACGATGGGAATCAGGTTTGCGTAGACGGCGGTGCGGGACGGGCCGACGTGCTTGACCCCCTCCGCCCACGCCGTGTAGCACAGGACCAGCGGTCCCAGCCCGCTGAAGGCGATCGCGCCCCAGTCCAGCCAGGTGAGGGCGCCCCAGTCCTGGCGCGGCACCGCAGGGACGCTGGTGGCCCACATCCCGGCCGTGCCGATGATCAATCCCACCGCCGTCAGCCGCAGCGGCGAGTGGCGCGCGAGCAGGTCCTGAGAAGCGACGGTGTATCCCGCCCAGCACACGCTCGCCAGCAGCGTGAGCCCATCGCCCCACCACGCGCACCCGAATCCGGTCCACGGCGATGCAGCGGACGGCCCTGTGCTACCGCCTGGACCGCCGCACGACCATCCCGCCGCGGGCCGCCCATCCCCGCCAGGCGCGTGCCCTCCCATCGCCACGATGGCCGCCCCCACCATCGCCACGACGTGCCCGCCCCAACCCCGCGCGCCGATCCGGTCCGCGCCCAGCCCCGCCGCGATGAGCGCCGTCCACAGGGGACTCATGTTCACGAACAGCGCCGCGTTGCCCGCGGTGGTCCAGGCGATCCCCTGGATGAACAGGGCCTGGTACACCGTGTTGCCCAGCAGGCCGATCCCGATCATCCGCACCAGGTCGCGGCGTGGGATGCCGCGCAAGCCCGATCCCGTGGTCCACAGCAGGAGCGTCGCGGCCGCGGCGGAGAGTGTGAACCGCGCGATGTTGAAGGACCACGGGGACATCTTGATCAGGAGCCACTTCACCACCGTGTGGTTGACGCCCCACACGATGACGACCATCAGCATCAGGAGATCGATGCGGGAGGGGCGGAAGGAGAGGGGGCGCGCGGCCATCAGGGCGTCCGGGCGTGGCGCGCGGGATCAGGGGCGGCGCGTGATCATGGGCGGGTGACCATCAAGGCGTGATGTGCGAGGAGCCGTCACAGCCGGCGCAGGAACCAGCGCTCGAGCTGGCCGCCGGGAATCACCACCAGCGTGGGGCGGCCGTGAAAGCACGTGTAGGGTTCTTCGCACTCGTCCAGGTCGCGCAGCAGCGCCTCCATCTCCGCGAGAGTGAGCGGATCCCCGGCGCGCACCGCGCTGTGGCACGCCGCGGCGATGGCCAGGCGCTCGATGCGGTCCTCCACCCGGCGCGTGCGCTCGTCGGCCAGCAGGTCGGCCAGGCACTCCCGCACCATCTGCGCCCCGGCCCGCGCCACCAACGGCGCCGGCACCGCCCGCAGCCGGTAGGTCCCTTTGCCGAAGGGCTCCACCTCGAACCCCAGCGCGGCGAACGCGTCCCGGGCATCCTCCAGCAGCGCCGCTTCCGCGGGGCCGACCTCCAGCACCTCCGGCAGCAGCAGTTCCTGGACCTGCGCGGCCGCGGCCCGGCGCAGGCGGACGAGGCGCTCGTAGAGCACCCGCTCGTGCGCGGCGTGCTGGTCGACCAGCGCGAGCCCCTCCGCGCTCTCGCCCACGAGATACGTCCGCTGGACCTGTCCCATCAGCCGCACCTGCGGGATTCTCCGGCGCGGCGCGACCCTCGGACCGAGAGCGCCGGCCTCGCGCGCCGTCACACCGGGGGCTCCGATTCCGGTGTGGAGAATGCCCGCCTGCGCATCGGGAGCCCCGGCTCCCGCATCGGCAGCGCCCGCGGGATCGAGGGCGTACGTCGACGGATCGGAGGTGGCAGCCCCGGCATCGCGATCGACGGGACGCGCGGTCTCCCGCACCTCCGGGCTCACCGCGGCCGCCTCCGGGTACAGCCCCATCGGCTGTGCCCGCGGTGCCGCTGGTGACCGTGGTACCGCGCCGCCTGTCGGCGTCACAGACGGCGTGTCCCCTTCCACCGCGGCGACCCCGGACACAGTTTCCCCTGCCGCACCTCCGGGCGCCATCCCTGCTGCGACCCCCGGCACGATCTCTCCCTGTTCAGCGACGGCGTCCGCGGGCGCCGGAACTCTGCGGATGAGCGGCGTGCGCAGCAGGAGGCGTCGGCACACAGCACGCACCATCTCGAAGATCCTCCGCTCGTCGCGGAAGCGGATCTCAAGCTTGCGGGGATGGACGTTCACATCCACCTCGCGGGGCGGTAGGTCCAGGAAGACCGCAGCCAGCGGATACCGCCCCACCGGCAACAACTGGTGATACGCCTGCTCCACCGCGGCGCTCAACATCCGGCTGTGCACGGGCCGGCGATTGACGGTAAAGAACTGCTGCGCGCGCGTGCTGCGGGCCACCTCCGGATGGCCCAGGAAGGCCCGCAGATAGAGCGTGCTCGCAGCCTCCTCCACCTCCACGAGACGCCCGACCACGCGCCGTCCCATCACCTGCACCACGCGCGCGGGGAGGTCGGCCGCGGGAAACGTCGCCGCCTCGTGGCCGTCGCTCATCACGCGAAACGTGGCCTGCGGGTGCGCCAGCGCCAGCCGCGTGATCGCATCCTGGATCAGTGCCATCTCGCGCGCGGGCGTCTTGAGAAAGCGCCGCCGCGCGGGCACGTTGTAGAACAGGTCGCGCACCTCCACCACCGTTCCCGCGGCCGCCCCTTCCGCGCCCACGTCCAGCACTTCGCCGCCTTCGACGCGGACCCGCGTCCCCGCGGCGGCACCCGGGAGGTTGGTTACCAGCGACACGCGGGCCACGGCCGCGATGCTGGGCAGCGCCTCACCGCGAAACCCCAGCGTGCGCACCGCTTCCAGGTCCTCCGCGGAGGCGAGCTTGCTGGTGGCGTGGCGCCGGAAGGCCAGGCGCGCATCCTCCGCGTCCATCCCGTCGCCGTCGTCGGCGACGCGGATGAGACCGAGCCCCGCCGCCTCCACGTCCACGGTGATGAGCGTGGCACCGGCGTCCAGGGCGTTTTCGACCAGCTCCTTCACCACCGACGCGGGGCGTTCGATGACCTCGCCGGCGGCGATGCGCTCGGCGATCTCGGAAGGCAGAAGGACGACGCGGCCCATGGACTATTCCCCCTGCCGGCGCCGGCGCCGCAGGCGCACCACCTTGCCGCCGCGAGCCTCTCCGGGCGGGATGTCTCCCTCCTGCCGCGCCTCCCAGTCGGCCGGCTCGGCCTCAGCAGGTGGAACCTGCTCGCTCCGGCGTCCCACCGCCGTCTCGCGCAGGCGATGCAGGAGGTTGAGGGCGTCCAGCGGCGACATGGACGCGATGTCCAGGCGGACCAGCTCTTCTTCCACCGGCGAGGGCGCCGTGAGCGGCAGGGGGAGCTGGATGGCGCCCCGGGCGCGGCCCGGGATGGGGATCGGCAGGCTCTCGTCTGCGAGCGGTGCCGTCCCGCTGGCGGCCTCCAGCCGTCGCAGAATGCGCATGGCATGGTCGATGACCGGTCCCGGCACGCCCGCCAGGCGCGCCACCTGAATGCCGTAGCTGCGGTCCGCGGCGCCGTCCACCACGCGGCGCAGCCACACCAGATGATCGCCCTCTTCCCGGACCAGCACGTTGAGGTTGCACACGTTGGGCAACAGGGTGGCCAGCTCGGTGAGCTCGTGGTAGTGGGTGGCGAAGAGCGTGCGGGCCCCGAGGCGGTGGTGCAGGTACTGCACCACCGCCCAGGCAATGCTCATGCCGTCGTAGGTGGCGGTGCCGCGCCCGACCTCGTCCAGGATGATGAGGCTGCGCAGCGTGGCGTTGTGCAGGATGCTGGCCACCTCCTGCATCTCCGTCAGGAAGGTGCTGCGCCCGCCCACCAGATCCTCCGCGGCGCCGATGCGGGTGAAGATGCGGTCGGCCAGGCCCACCGTGGCAGAAGCGGCCGGCACGAAGCTGCCCGCCTGCGCCATCAGCGCGATGAGCGCCGCCTGCCGGATGAAGGTGCTCTTGCCGCTCCAGTTGGGCCCGGTGACGATCTGGATCACGCGCCCCTCGGGCGTCATCACCAGGTCGTTGGGCACGAACCGGGCGCCCTCCAGCGCGCGCTCCACCACCGGATGGCGGCCCTCGCGGATCTCCAGGGTGGGCGCGGCTGTGACGCAGGGGCGAGAGTACCGCCAGGCATCGGCGACCTCCGCCAGCGCCGCGAAGACGTCTGCCTTCGCCACGGCCCGCGCCGTGCGCTGCACCTCCGCGGCCTGCGCGGCCACCTCGTCGCGCACCCGGCAGAACAGCTCGTACTCCATCTGGCCGATGCGCTCCTCGGCCCGCAGCACCAGTGCCTCCTGCTCCTTCAATTCGGGGGTGATGAAGCGCTCGGCCCCGGTGAGGGTTTGCCGGCGCTCGTAGTCGGAAGGCACCTGGGCCAGGTTAGCCCGCGTCACTTCGATGTAGTAGCCAAACACCTTGTTGAAGCCCACCCGCAGGGACTTGATCCCGGTGCGGGCGCGCTCGCGCGCCTCCAGCCCCGCGATCCACGCCCTGGCCGAGGACGCGCCGCGGCTCACCTCGTCCAGCTCGGCGTCGTACCCCTCCCGGATGATGCCGCCCTCGGTCAGCGCCAGCGGCGGGCGATCCACGATGGCGCGGGCGATCAGATCGGTGACCTCTCCGTGCCCGCGCAGCGCCTCCCGCGTGGCCGCCAGCCGGTCCGCGCGCACGCCGTCCATGGCCTCCGCCAGCGCGGGGATCTGCTCCAGCGACGCGCGCAGCGCCACCAGGTCGCGTGGCGTCGCCGACCCGTGGCCGATGCGGCCCACCAGTCGCTCCACGTCGCCGATCTGGCGGAGGACCGTGCGGATCGCGCCGCGCCGCGGCTGGTCGCGCACCAGGTCCTCCACCGCATCCAGGCGCGCGTTGATCGCGTCCGCGTCGGCGAGCGGCCGCACCAGCCACTCCCGCAGCATGCGTCCGCCCATCGGCGTCAAGGTCTCGTCCAACGCCTCCAGCAGCGTGCCGCGTACGCCGCCGTCGCGCTGGTTCCTGACCACCTCCAGCGTGCGGCGCGCCGTGTCGTCGATGATCAGCCCCTCGTCGGCGCGGTAGGCGCGCAGGTCTCGCAGGTGGACCAGGGCGCTGCGCTGTGTCTCCCGCAGGTAGTGCAGCAGCGCGCCCGCGGCGCCCACGGCAGCGGGCATCCCCTCGATGCCGTAGCCTTCCAGACCCGCCACGCCCAGGTGGTCGAGCAGGGTGCGCCGTCCGGCCTCCGGGTCGAACCGCCACTCCTCATAGGGTGTGGCGGGCACGCCCATCTCGCGCAGTGGCGCGGGTAGGTCGTTCGCCACCGGCTCGGGCAGCAGCAACTCGCGAGGCGCGAGACGCCCGACCTCCTCCGCCACCCGCACCGGCGGGCCCTCTACCTCCGTCACGCGCAGGGCGCCGGTGGAGATGTCGGCGGCGGCCAGCCCCCAGCGCGCGCCGTGCGGGCACAGGGCCACGAGGAAGGTCTGCTCGCGCGCGGGCAGCATCGTCTCTTCCACGATGGTGCCCGGGGTGACCACGCGCACCACTTCACGGCGCACCAGGCCCCGCGCCTTGCGCGCGTCTTCCACCTGCTCGCAGATGGCCACGCGGTGCCCCTGCTCCAGCAGCCGCTTGAGATACCCGGCGACCGCGTGGTGGGGGATCCCCGCCATGGGGATGCGCGTACCCTTCTGGACGGGGCGCGAGGTGAGGGTCAACCCCAGCGCGCGGGCCGCCACTTGCGCGTCGTCGTAGAAGAACTCGTAGAAGTCTCCCAGGCGAAACGCCAGCAGCACGCCGGGGTAGCGACGCTTCAGGTCATGATACTGGCGCATCATCGGGGTGCGGTCGTCGGTCATGGATCCGGTCGATCACCCGTCAGCGGGACTCGAACGGCACGTGGACGCCTTCCGCCGGAGGCGCGCAATCTCCTCCATGATGCGATGCGGAGGCAGACGCCGTCAACGCGGGCGAGGGGCGAAGCGCGACGACCGGATGGCGTCGGTTACAGCCGCAGGATCAACAGCAGCGTGGGCCGCAAGGGTCCGGTGGGCATGAAGGTCCACTGCAGGTGCAGCCGGGCCGGCGGGATCCGGATGACAATGGGCATGGTGGGCACGGGGATCACCGGAATCAGCGTCCCGAACAGAAGCTGCACGCCGCCGACGGTGAACGTGAGGTGGGGCTTCATCAGCGGCCGCAGCACGAAGGTGCGCCCACCGATCAGCAGGGGAACCGCGCCGCCTTCCAGTTCGGCCCGCTGGATCTCCGCGCCGACCTGCGAATCGGCAGACGCCGCCAGCACCAGTTGCGGGTGGCCGAACCGTTCAGGCTCGTCGAGGATCCACTGCAGGATCTGCGGGAAGTCCTTGAGCTGGCGGGCCGCATCCACCCGGTCGTGCCAGGCGTAAGCCGGATGCGCCAGCGCAGTGATCGCCACGACGGCGAGCATCGCGACGCGGGCCGCTTTCATGGCAACCCTGGCAATTCAACGGGGATGCCTGAGTTCCTCCCGGCGCCGTTGCGGGCCCTGCGGGCCTGTCCAGGCCATGGCGCCGCGCCGCTCACTGCGCGGGCCTCGACCACCCCAGCGCCACGCCCAGGGCGCCGGCGGTAAGCACCGCGGCTGTCACCGCGGCCAGGGCACTCACCTCCGTGGGCCGCCTCACCCACGCCAGCGTGCGTCCCAGCATCCGGTAGATCTGGCGCAGCTCGCCCGCGGAGTAGGCGCGGAAGTACTCGCCGCCGGTCGTCTCGGCCACTCGCCGCAGCGTGGGCTCATCGAGCACCCCCCAGTACCCGCTGCGGAAGGTGGAGGGAT
>JACQTN010000557.1 GCA_016210785.1 Armatimonadota bacterium | reverse complement strand
CGTTCTACCGCGCTCGCCGCACTCACGGCGCACCCGCGACGGTGGGGAGTCCGGAACATCGATGATGCTCGGGCTCGGCGGCGCGAGTCCGATCCTGCACCGTTCAACTCGCGGCGCCGATACCGACACATCGTGGGAAGCCGGCCCTGCGCATGCACCAATGCGGATTTCCAAGACACGCACCTAACGGGGGCCGCGGCAGCCGTCGGCGCCAGCCGGCGCGTCCCCATGGAGTGCACCCGTCTGCAGATGGAGAATCGCGGGCGCCACATGGGTGAGGTCCCGCAGGCCGGCGGCGGCCCGCTCCCGCCCGCATCCCACCAGCAGCACGGGCACGGGGTTGCGGGAGTGCCCCCCGCTCCGCCCGTCTTCGATGTTGCCGTGGTCGCTGGCGAGCAGGATGAGCGTCGCGGCCAGGTCCGCGGCCTCCACGATGGCGCCCAGGCAGCAGTCGAGCCGTTCCACCACCCGGGCTGGATCGAGGGGCACGCGGCCGTGGGCGACGAGGTCCGTGAGGAAAAACTCGAAGAAGGTGAAGTCATGCGCCGCGGCGATGGCGGCCAGCCGGCGTCCCGCCTCCGCCGGCGCGATGAGGGGCACGTCGTACCCGCGCTCCCGCAACCGCTCGTTGGTGAGATCGTGGAAGACCGCCCGCCCGGCCCGCAGGTCCTCCAACGTGTGCAGGCGGACGCCCGCCGCCATGGCGGAGAACGTGACGGCGCCGTGGCGCAGCCGGCGCGCGGAGACCGCCTGGAAGTAGTCATCGGTGTAGACGTTGGCCAGGGCCACGCAGCGCGCTGCCTCGCGCAGCCGGCGGAACAGGTTGTGCTCCTCCAGCAGCCGCTGCAGAGCGCGCGTCGGGTACGCCTGCACGTGCCGGCCCACCAGGCGCGCCGCGTTGACGCCGGTGAGCAGAGAGGTCTGCCCGGTGGCGCTCTGCGGCAGGCCGTCCACGCCCAGGGTGGCGTCGATGGGGACCATGATGGCCCGGTCCGACCGCACTGCGGCGGCGGAGGCCACCAGGCGGCGGCCGCCCAGCAGCCGGTCCAGGTGGGGCGTGCGGGCGCGTACGAGGGGGTTGATCCCGGCGTCGGAGGTGCCCAGGCCGAGGCCGTCGACAAAGACCATCAGGATGCGCGGCACACCCCTCACCCCCGCCCTCTCCCCACTGGGGCAGAGGGAGACTCGGTCAGAAGGCAGGCTGTCAACGGGAGACATGAGGGTTGCCCCGCACGCAGAACCGCCACAGCCGGTCCTTGGCCGCGATGACGCCGATGCGCGGGGTCGCCACGATGTCCGTTGCCCGAAGGGCCCGCGAGGCCTCCGCACCTGCCGCGCCTGCGCCGGGGCGCGACGCTGTGCCTGAGCGCGGCGCGGCGCTCGCCGCTGCGTCCCATCCAATGAAGAGCGGCCCGCCCGTGAGATCGGCGCCGTTGCAGGCCAGGGTGATGCCGAAGGCCCGGGTGAGGCGTCCCGGGCCGCTCGCCAGCAGCCGGTCCCGATCGGTGCCGCGCCGGCGGCGCATCTCCTCGATCCCCACCACCGGCTCCACCGCGCGGATGAGCACGGCGCCCGGCGCGCCCTCCGCCTCCGTGACCACGTTCAAGCAGCAGTGCATCCCGTAGATGAGGTACACGTAGGCGATGCCGGGCGTTCCCCACATGATCTCGCTGCGCGCGGTGCGGGTGCGGGCGTGGCTTGCCGGATCGCCGGGCCCGTCGTAGGCTTCCGTCTCCACGATGCGGCCCGCGCCCAGACCCTCCGGCATCCGGTGCACGAGAAACGCGCCCACGAGGTCGCGTGCCACGACCGCCGTGTCACGCGCAAAAAACCCGCGCGGCAACGGCCGGAGATCCGACGGCGCGGCCAGGGGCGGCGCCGCGATTCGGGACGGCACGACCCCGGACCGCGCGTTCCGGGTCCCGGCCGGCGCGCCGGAAGCCGCGCCCGCGGAGCCCTGGCCACTCATCCGCGCGGGAGGCCTACCCCAGTGACCTGGTCTCAAGGTGTTTCGCTCCGGGTACATTTCCGACATAACTTCTCAGCGCTCATCGAGGAACGCCTCGAGCTTCTTGACGGGCAGCGCGTTGATCACGTCGCCGGGCTCCACCCACCCCCGCCGCGCCGTGCCCACCCCGAACTCCGTGTACCGGAGCTGGTGCCGGCTGTGGGCGTCGGTGTTGATGGCAAGCTTCACGCCTCGCTCCCGCGCCATGCGCGCGTAGGTGTCCTTGATGTCCAGCCGCTCGGGGGTGGCGTTGATCTCGATGACCGTCCCGATGCGCGCCGCGGCCTCCAGCAGCGCTTCGATCTCCACCGCGTATGGGTCGCGGCTTCCCAGCAGCCGGCCGGTCATGTGCCCGATGATGTCCACGTGCGGGGACTCCATCGCCCTAATGATCCGCCGCGTCATCTCCGCGGCGCCCATGCGGAACCGGCTGTGCACGGAGGCAACCACCACGTCCAGCTCCTCCAGCACGTCGTCCGGGTAGTCGAGCGACCCGTCGGGCAGGATGTCCACCTCGCAGCCCATCAGCACGGCGATCCCGTGCCTGTCGCCGAGCCGCCGCGCCACCTGCGCGTGCTCCCGCAGATCTTCGATGGTCACCCCGCCGGCAAACTTTAGCCCCTGGGAGTGGTCGGTGATGGCCACGTACTCGTAGCCCCGCGCCTTGGCCGCCTTCACCATCTCCTCGGCGCTGTCGGCGCCGTCGCTCCACCGGGTGTGCACGTGCAGGTCGCCGCGGATGTCCTCGCGCTTGATGAGGCGCGGGAGTTTTCCCCGCTCCGCCAGTTCGACCTCGCCCTGGTCCTCCCGGATCTCGGGCGGGATCCAGGGCAGCGCGATCGCCCTGTAGACGTCCTCCTCCGTGCGCCCCGCGACCCGGGCGTCGTCCTCGATGCGGAAGACGCCGTACTCGTTGATCTTCAGCCCCCTGCGCACGGCGCGCTCGCGGACCTTGATGTTGTGCTCCTTGCTGCCCGTGAAGTACTGGAGGGCCGCGCCGAAGGCCTCCGGCTCCACCACCCGCACGTCGGCCTGGATGCCCACGTCCAACACCACGCTGCTGCGCGTCGTCCCCTTGCTGAGCACGCGCTGCACCGCCGGCAAAGTGGTGAAGGTTTCCATCACCGCCTCCGGGTCGGTGCTGGTCACCAGGACGTCGATGTCGCCGATCGTCTCCCGCATGCGGCGGATGCTGCCCGCCGTGCTCGCCTGCTGCACTGCCTTGAGATGGCCAAGCCGCTCCAGGATCTCCCGCGCGTGGGGCAACACCGCGCCCAGCGGCAGGCGCTCGCGCGTGCGGCGGATCAGCTCGATGCCCTTGACGATGTTCTCCTCGGTCCTGGCGCCCATGCGGGGCAGCGTGCGCACACGCCCCTCCTTGCAGGCCTTCTCCAGATCGTCGATGCTCTCGATGCCGAGCTTCTCGTGCAGGAGGAGCGCCGTCTTCGGCCCGATCTCCGGCACCTGCATCAAGGTGAGAACGCCGCGGGGCAGGCTGGCCCGCAGCTCGTCGTAGTACTTCATCTGCCCGGTCTTGAGGTACTCGATGATCTTCTCCGCCAGCCCCTTGCCGATGCCGGAGATGTCCATCAGGCGATCCCGCGCGGCCACCTCCGCCACGTCCTCCGTGAGCGCCTCCATGGCCCGGGCCGCGCGCCGGTAGGCCTGCACGCGGAAGCGGTCCTCCTTGATCTCCAGCATGTCGGCGATGTCGTTGAAGATGCGGGCCAGCTCGAGATTTTTCATATTACTCGGAGGGGGAGGGCGCCTTCCCTCCCCCTTCCGACGCCTCCCCCTCCCCTGATTCTACCGCCGGTGCCACTCTTGGTGATGCTCGGACCCGGCCAAGCCGGTCCTGTGCATGACACGATTCTACCACCATGGATAGTTTCGTACGCATTGCTAGAATTTCAGGCGGGGCGACAGGTGAGAGAAGCGCTCAGGCTTCATGGCGATCAGGCGGTTGATGGTCCACCGCTCCGCCTGCAACAGGTAGGGGGCGACGCGCGCCTGCTCCACGTCCTTGGCGGCGTAGGAGGCCAGGGGGGAGGCCAGGAGGATGACGAGCACGATGGTCGCCCACACGCCTCCCTTCGCCAGCCCCAGGGCGCCGCCGAAGATGCGGAACCCGACCGAGGCCCGCTTGCGCGGGGCGGCCAGCAGCAGGCCGAGAAGCAGGCCCCCCAGGTCGCCGGCGGCGACCAGCAGGATGAAGGCGACCGTGTTGACCCAGGGCCGCGGCAGCGGGCGCAGGTTCCTACCGATGATCTCACCCAGCGAAGGATACCAGAGGAGGGCGACGCCGAACCCGGCCAGGAGGCCGACAACGCCCAGCAGCGCCCGGGGCCAGCCCCGGCGGGCACCCTGCAGGAAGGCCATCAGGCCGATGGCGATCAGCGCGTAGTCTATCCAGTTCATCAGGCATCTAATTCTACCAGCCGCGAATCTGCGCCTGCAACCGCTGCTCCACCGCGGCGCGGACCGAGACCATGACCGCGTCCACCTCCCCGGCCTCCAGCGTGCGGTCCGGGGCGCGGAAGGTCAGGCTATAGGCCAGGTTCTTGTGCCCGGCAGGCACCGGCGGCCCCTGGTAGACGTCGAAGACCTCAACGTGCTCCAGGAGGGGGCCCGCGGCGCCCTGGATCACCGCCTCCACCTCCGCGGCCGGCATGCCGGCGGCCACGATCACCGCCAGGTCCCGGTGCACGGGCGGGTACTTGGGCAGCGCCGAGTGGCGGCGGTCGCGGACCAGGCGGGGCAGGTCGAGGCGGCGATCCAGGAGCGCCTGGAGGTCGACCAGGGCCACGTAGGCCCGCCCGGGGAGGTCGTACGCGCGGGCCACGTCCGGGTGCACCTCGCCGAAGGACGCCACCGTCGCCTCCTCCACGGTGATGGCCGCGGCGCGCCCGGGGTGCAGCCACGGCACCCGCGCCGGCACGGCCCGCGGCTCCGCCACGACCAGATCACGCAGGACCGCCTCCACGACGCCCTTCACGTGGTAGAAGGTGGCCGAGATCTCCTCCGCTTTGAGGTTCCACGCGCCGCGCACCATCCGCCCCATCATGGCCACGGCGACCTCGCGCCGCTCCACCACCGGACCGCTCCCGTCGCGCCCGCCGGCGGCCTGGAAGACGCGGCCAATCTCGAAAACGTGCACGTCCTCCGTGCCCCGCGAGGCGTTGGTGCCCAGTACCTGCAGCAGCCCGGGGAGGAGTGTGGTACGCAGGATCGCGTGGTCTTCCACCAGGGGATTGCGCAGCGCCGCCGCCTCCCGCAGCGGGTGCGCCGCGGGCAGCCGCAGGCGGTCGAAGACCTGGGGATGGGTCAGCGTGTAGGTGTGCACCTCCATGAGACCGGACCGCGTCAGCAGCGTGCGCAAAACATCGTCCAGATCGATGCGCGGATCGCGGCCGGCCTCCCCCGCGGACTCGGTGGGCAGCGTGGTGGGGATGCCGTCGTAGCCTCGGATGCGCGCGACCTCCTCGATCAGATCCTCCTCCAGAACCAGATCGGGCCGGACGGTGGGCGCGACCACCTTGAGGACGCGGCCACGGCCGCGCTGCACCTGGCACCCCAGGCGGCGCAGGATGTCCTCCACCTCCTCCGCCGGCACCTCCACCCCCAGCAGGCGCGGGATGCGCGACGGGCGCAGCGAGATCTGCCTCGGCGCGATGGGGCGCGGGTAGACGTCCACGGCGCCCCGCACGACCCGGCCGCCGGCCACCTCCCGCAGCAGCGCGCAGGCCCGCGCCGCCGCCCGCGCCGTGCCGTTGGGATCCACGCCGCGCTCGAAGCGGGCGCTGGCCTCCGTACGCAGCCCCAGCCGCTTGCTGGTGCGGCGCACGCTGATGGGATCGAAGTAGGCCGCCTCCAGCAGCACGCGGCGCGTGCCCGCCGAGATCTCCGTCTCCAGGCCGCCGATGACCCCGGCCAGGGCCACGGCCCGATCCGCGTCGGCGATCACCAGCATGTCGGGCTCGAGGATGCGCTCCACCTCGTCCAGGGTGACCAGGCGCTCACCCTTCCGCG
>JACQTN010000545.1 GCA_016210785.1 Armatimonadota bacterium | reverse complement strand
TCGTGGGGGCGCCGTGAGTCCGGCGAGCGCGGTAGCATGGTGCTCCTCGCAACCGTGAAGCACGTGCCGCGAAGGGCCTCCCCCGGTCGGACACTCGGTGGAGGGTGAAGTGGCGCAAAGCCACTTCACCCAACCTTCCCCGGCTAGGGTTCCTGACCGATGAGCACCTCCTCCAGCCGGCCCAGGTCGACGGCCGGTTTCACCTTCGCCTCCTGGAAGAGGCCGACCTGATCCTTGGCCACCTCTACGACTGTGCCGATGACCAGGCCGCGGGGAAAGACCCCGCCCAGACCCGAGGTGACCACGGCGTCGCCGGCGCGCACGTCAGCTCCGCGGGAGAGGTAGCGCATGACCAGCATGGGGTGCCCGGTGCCCTCCACCACGCCCACGTCGCGGGACCGCTGGAGGAGCGCCCCCACGGCGCTGCGCGAGTCGGTGATGAGCAGCACGCGGCTGCTGGCGGGCGCGGCCTCCATCACCCTCCCCACCAGCCCCTCCGGCACCACCACCGGCGCGCCGCGCCGCACGCCGTGCGCCCGTCCATGGTCCACCATGACGGTGCTGAGCCACACGGCGGCATCGCGGGCGATGACGCGGCCCGCCACCAGACGCCCCGGCCGCTCCTGGGTCAGCACCAGCAGCCGCTCCAGCCGCTCGGTGGCCGCGGCGCGCTCCCGCAGATCCGCCGCTTCGCGCGACAGCCGGGCCACCTCCGCGTGCAGGCGGGCGTTCTCCGTCCGCAGCGCGCCGATCTCCGCCAGCAGGCGCCAGCTGCCCGCGCCCGCGTCCGCGGCACGCGTCAGCCCATCCTGAACCGGCGCCAGCAGGGTGAGCACCAGCATGCCCACCGCACCCACCTGCCGCCGCTGCTCCATGCGCACCTGCAGCGTCAGCGTCAGCAGGGTCACGAACAACAGCAGCACGAACAGCGCGATCGGGCGGCTGAGAACATCGGCAAGGATGCGCATGGCCCCGGCTGCGCCCCCCTCCCTGCCTACAGTTTCTTCTCCGCGATGAGCACGCGCCGCAGCGTGTCCAGCTCCTCCAGGGCCCGGCCCGTCCCCAGCACCACCGCCGACAGCGGGTCATCGGTGAGGGTGACCGGCATCCCCGTCTCCTCCGCGATCAACCGGTCCAGCCCGCGCAGCAGCGCGCCGCCACCCACCAGCACGATGCCGCTGTCCACGATGTCCGCGGCGAGTTCCGGCGGGGTACGCTCCAGCGTCTGCTTGACCGCCTCCACGATGGCGGCGATCGGCTCCGCCATGGCGTCCCGAATCTCCGTGGAGGTCATGCGCACCGTGCGCGGCAACCCGGTGACCAGGTCGCGGCCACGCACGTCGATGGACTGCTCCTCCTTCTGCACGTAGGCGGAGCCGATGGCGATCTTGATCTCCTCCGCGGTGCGCTCGCCGATCAGCAGATTGTAGGCGCGGCGGGAGTACTGGATGATGGCCTCGTCCATCTCGTCGCCGGCCACGCGGATGGACCGGCTGCACACGATTCCGCCCAGCGCGATCACGGCCACCTCGGTGGTGCCGCCGCCGATGTCCACCACCATGCTGCCCACCGGTTCCGAGACCGGCAGCCCCGCGCCGATGGCCGCGGCCATGGGTTCCTCGATCAGGTAGGCCTCCCGCGCGCCGGCCTGGCGGACGGCGTCGATGACGGCGCGCTTCTCCACCTCCGTGACGCCGGAGGGGACGCCGACGATAACCCGAGGCCGCAGCAGGGACCGCCCCCGCAGGCCCCGGCGGATGAAGTACTGCAGCATGGAAGAGGTGGTGTCGAAGTCCGCGATCACCCCATCGCGCAGGGGCCGCGTGGCGATCACGTCGCCGGGCGTGCGGCCGATCATCCGCTTCGCCTCCGCGCCCACCGCCAGCACATGCCCGTCGTCAACGCGCTTGGCGACCACGGAGGGCTCCCGCAGCACGATGCCCTCCCGCCGCACGTAGACCAGGGTGTTGGCCGTCCCCAGATCAATGCCCATGTCCCGGCTGAACCGGCTCAGCAAGCCGTCGAAGATCATCCGTGTCCCCCTCGCCCTCTACAGCGCCGCTCGACGTCATTGACACGCCGCTCGCCGCCCCCGCGCCGGGCGGTGCGGTGGGCGTAGCGGCCGGTCACAATCTAGTTATATTTCGTCGTCTCCCACCCCGCCCCTGCCGCTTCTGCTCCTCCTCCGGGGCACCCTCACCCATCTCTTACCCGCGCGCGCCCGGTTCCGGCCCGCGCGGTCGCGGGCCGCCGCCCCGGCGGCGCGCCTGCCCGTGCGGCGGGCCTTCTCGCACCGGCCCCTGCGCGCCGGGATCCGCCGGGGAGAACCCCAGACCACGCTCCCGCAGGCTGGCGTGCCGCCCGTCTCCCAGGATCACGTGGTCGAGCACCTCGATCCCCACCACCTCGCCCGCCGCCCGCAGCCGCTCTGTCACCCGGACGTCGTCGCGGCTGGGCTCGGGGTCCCCCGACGGATGGTTGTGCACCAGCACCAGCGCGGCTGCGCTGCGGCGAATCGCCTCCTTCAGCACCTCGCGCGGGTGCACGGTGGTGGCGTTGAGGCTGCCCAAAGAGACCACCACCACATCGATCACCTGGTGGCGCGTGTCCAGCAGCACGGCGCAGAAGCGCTCCCGGTCCAGGTAGCGCATCCCGGGCATGAGGAGCGCGGCGATGTCCGCGGGCGTCCGCACCACGTGCCGGGCCCGCGGCGCCGCGGTGTGCAGCCGGCGTCCCAGCTCGAACGCCGCCAGCACCTGCACCGCTTTGGCGGGCCCGATCCCCTTCACCGCGCCGAGTTCCTGGACGCTCGCCTCGGCCAGGCCCTGGAGCGAGCCGAAGCGGACCAGCAGTTCGGCGGCCAGGTGCACAGCGGTGACGCGCGCGGTTCCGACGCGGAGGAGAATCGCGATCAGCTCGGCGGTGGAGAGCGCGCCGGCGCCCGCGCGCATGAGGCGCTCCCGGGGACGGAGTTCCTCGGGCAGATCTTTCAGCGTCGAGCGGGGAGACGGCGTCATGCCCGGCTTCACTCCCGTGCCGCCGAGATCTCGATTGGGGAGACCGCGCGCAGACGACAGGCGGCCGGAGGCGCTCCGGCATTTCGCTGGGGGGATCCTTCGACGCCGCTCGCCCGTCGACAGGATCAGGGCACACCCTTCGACGGACTCAGGGAAGGCGTCAGAGCAACCGGAATATCCACACCGCCAGTATTATACCAAGCAGGGTCGCCAGGTTCAATCGAAGGGACAGCCCCAGCGTGAGGGTGAAGAGGCGGAGGTCGATCGACAGCGGCGGATCGAGGCCGGCGGTGACGCTGCGGGCCAGAATCCCCGCGCCGGGGTACTGACCCACCGCTTCGGCGATCACGCTGCCCAGGATGGCGCCCACGATGACGACGACCACCAGCACCCACCACGGACTGCGCGTGCGGCGCGCCACGCCGGTCTGCTCCGGAATCGTGCGGCGGTATCGGCGCGACTACGTGCGCGGTTCCTGGCGCCGGGTCTCGCCGTCCTTGGCGCCCCCTTTCAGCTCCTCGTCCACGTCCTTGACCGAGCCGCGGAACTCCTTGATGGCCTTCCCCAGCGCGCCGCCGAGGCCGGCCAGCCGGGAAGGCCCGAAGAGCAGGATCGCGATGATGAGGATGATGATCAGTTCCTGCGTGCCGAGTCCGATCATACGCCACCTCCCGCGCAGCCTTCCGCACACGCCGGCCACGCGCCTGGGCTCACCCACCACCCTATTATACCGGTTACACCCCGCCGCGGGATTCTCCTATGTTACTCGGAGGGTCAACAGCCAGGCTGGCCCTGCGCATGGCCTGCGATACCTCATCTGCCAACAGCCCGTCTTGGAAATGCCTACGCCTCATTCATGCACAGGCCCAGCTTGGCTGAGGCCGAGCATCATCGGTATTCCGGACTCCGCACGGTCGCGGGCGCGCCGCGAAGTTGGTGAGCGCGGCAGAATAGGACACCTAGCATATACTGGCACGTGCCGGTCATGGGCGCCGTGAGTACGGCCAGCGCGGTACCAGGGGGCACGGCGCACAACGTCGAACGTGCCCGCCGTGAGTCCTGTAAGCGCGGTAGCACGATGCGCCTCGAAGGAACATCACACGTGCCGGCGAAGAGCCTCCCCCGTCCGGACACATCGTGAAGGGTGGAGTGGCGCAAAGACACTCCACCCAACCTTATCGGCTAGGCGATGCCCAGCGACCAGGCCACCGTCTCCGCCAGCGGACGCAGCCGCAGGGCGAAGGCGCGCAGCGCCGGCCCGTTGTCGCAGAGGTTGTCCTCCAGGATCGCCTCGAACTCGTCGGGGGTGATGGGCGGGTCGGGCAGCAGACGCGACGCCCGCACGATGCCCCAGGCCACCGGCAGCGGCACGTGCACCAGGGCGCGGCGCACGCCCAGCGTCCTGGCGATCAACCGGATCAGGTCGTCGTAGGGGACGACCTCCGGGCCGCCCAGCTCGAAGGTCTGATCCGTAACGCCGTCGCGGGTCAGGGCCTGCGCGATGCCCGCGCACAGGTCGCGCACGTCCACCGGCATAGACCGGTACTGCCCCGATCCCAGGACCGGCACGACGGGCACGAGCGACGCCAGCGCCTCCAGGCCGGGCACCCGGCCCGCGATCTGGCGCACCGGATACCAGGGACCGTAGCGCACCACGGCCGCGAACTGCGCCATCGCCCCACCGCCGGGCCCAAAGACAAAGGAGGGCCGCAGGATGACCCAGGGCACGCCGCCGGCGCGGATCTCCTCTTCGCCGCGCCACTTGGAGGCCAGGTAGCGCCCCCGCTGGTCGGGGCGCGCGCCCAGGGCGCTGACGTGGACGAGGCGCGCCACGCCCGCGGCCCGCGCCGCGGTCGCCACGTGCCGGGCGCCCAGCCGGTTCACGGCCTCAAAGGTCGCGGCCCCGCGTTCGCGGATGACCGCCACCAGGTGGACGACCGCGCGGCAGCCTCGGAAGGCCGCCTCCAGCGCCGCCGGGTCGCCGACCTCCGCCGCGGCCACGTCCACGGCGCCCGCCTCGGGCGGCAGCGCCTGGGGCCGGCGCACCACCGCCCTCGCCGGCAGGCCCTCCTGCCGCAGGGTATCCAGCAGGTGCTGCCCGATGAACCCGCCTGCCCCGGTGACAGCGATCATGGCCCCTCCGCGGGATTCCCCTCACCCGGCTCGTTCCACTTTTTGCAAGACGCAACGTGACACTGCGCTCACCCACGTACCGGCGCCCTCTCCGCCAGGGGGAGAGGGGTCACAGGTATTGTTAGTGCTGGCGCTGCAGCACGAAGGTGGTGAGGTCGAGGAGGCCGGTGCGGGCCGGGCTTGCGTTGAGGGCGGTCAGGGCGGCGGCGGCACGGGCCGTGTAGGCTTCCGCGGTCCGGAGCGCCTCGCCCACGCCGTCGCACCGCGCGATGATCTCCCGCACCTCGTCCAGCCCGCCGTCCGGCGACGTCAGGAGGCGCTCCAGCCGCTCCCGATCGGCCGGCGCGCTCCGCTTGAGGGCGATGATCGTGGGGAGGGTAATCTTGCCGGTATTGATGTCGCTGCCGATGGGCTTGCCCAGCGCCTGGGTGCTGCTGGTCACGTCCAGGGCGTCGTCCACGATCTGGAAAGCCATGCCCCAGTTGAGCCCGAAGTCGGCCAGGGCCGCGGCCCGCGCCTCGGAGGCCCCTACCACCAGGGCGCCGCACCGGCAGGCGGCGGAGAAGAGCCATGCCGTCTTGCCGTCGATGATGTCCAGGTAGATCTGCTCCTGTGTGTGCGGCGTGCCCCCGTACTTGATCTGCTTGATCTCGGCCTGGCTCATCCTCACCGTGGCCATGGCGATCCCCGGCGCGACCTCCGGGTGGGAAATGCGAGACAGCAGGTGGAAGGACTTGGCAAACAGGTAGTCGCCCAGCAGGACCGCCACCTGGTTGCCCCACCGGGTGTTGACCGTCGCCGAGCCGCGCCGGAGGTCGGCCTGGTCGATCACGTCGTCGTGGATCAGGGACGCCACGTGGATGAGCTCCACGGCCGCGGCGACCAGCATCTCCTCGTCCTTCGCCCCGGGCGGCGGCGCGGCGATCTCAGCCCGGCACGCCTGGGCGCTCAGGAAGACCAGGGCCGGCCGGACCAGCTTGCCCCGCGTCGAGAGCACGTGCGCCACCAGCTCGCCGATAAAGGAGTCGTCGGCCCGCAGTTCGTCGCGCAGCATCTCCGGCAGCGCCGCCAGGTCGGCCTGCACCGGCGCGTAGATCTGCGTGAGATCCACCTGTGGGGAGGGCTTCGTCCCCACTATTCCACCCTCAGGATCGCGGTCATGCCGGCCTCGCGGTGCCCCGGCAGCGTGCACAGGAGTTGATATGTGCCCGGGCTGAGGTTGACCTGCACCGCTTTCGACTCCCGAGGCTGGATGCGCTCAATGGTGACCACGCGCTCGATCACGAAGTTGTGCTCGACGGTCCCCTGGTTGATCACGGTGATCGTGACCATGCCCGCCGCCACCCTGGCGTTCTTTGGCTCGATGGCCCATTCCTTCTCCGTCAGGCGGATTTCGTGGGGCGCCTGCGCGGGTTTCCGGAACGGCCCGCCGCACGCGGCCAGGACGACCGCCGCCGCCGTGATGAGGATGCCGCTCCTGTGCCAGGTCACGTCATTCTCTCCCGGCGGTGGTCACGGGCCTAGCGCGGGGACTTCGGCCAAACACCCCGGCGGCCGCGAAAGATGTCTCGAGGGGTCTATTTCGCGAAGGTATCCCGCAGGTAGGCGACCAGGGCCCAGATCTGCTCGTCGCTCAGCGACGACCCGAAGGGCGGCATCGCGCTGCGCGGTTTCCCTCCCACCATCACGGCGTGCTTGACGACGTAAAAGGTCACGCCCTCCGGGATGTTGACAAATGAGCCGGCCGCGAAGTTCATGGGCGGAGGCGTCATGCCGGCCCCCGCGGGACCGTCGCCACGCCCCTGCGGGCCGTGACAGATGGCGCACAGCGAGCCGAACTGCTGCTTTGCCGCGGCGAGGGCCGCCGGGCTCACCTGGGGGCGCGTCTTGCCACGCTCCGCCTCGGGCACGGAGGCGATGATCTCCTGGGCCTGCTTCGTGAACGCGTCGGGCGGGCGCGGCGCGGCGGGCGTGGGTGGGGCGCCGGGACGCGGCGGTGCGGCCCCTGGCGCGCCCGGGGCAGGCGCGCCAGGGGCCGCCGGGGGCGCCACGGCCACGGGCGGCCTGGGCGTGATCTCCGGGGCGGAGAGCCCGCTGAACATGTAGTAGATGCCCCACAGCGGCAGCACGGCGTACAGGAGGAGCAGGCCCCACGGGACGCGCCCCTCGCGCACCAGAAATCCGCCGAGCTGCCGCTCCTGCGGGGGCTGCGGCTCAGCCTGTTGCGTCTTGGGCTGCTGCGCCATGCGATGATTGCCTCCCTGTCCTGAGCCCGTCGGAAGATGTCGCGCTCACTTCAGGCTGAGCATGTAGGCCGCCAGCGCGTCCAGGTCGGCCTGGGAGAGATACCCGTACGGTTGCATGATGGATCCCGTGCTGGCCGCCTGCGGGTCCTGGTGGTGTCGGACGTGCCACTCCTTGCTGGACAGGCGCGTCCCGACGCGGGTCAGATCGGGACCGCGACGGCGCGCCCCAAGCAGCGCGGGGCTGCGCGCGGCGTACTCTCCACCCTCCGAAGCAGCGCCGATATCGCCCGGCTGGCGGATGTGGGCGAACCCGGCCTCGATCGCCCGCACCTGCTCGGTGTGGCAGGCCCAACACCCCTCGCGCAGGAACACCTGCCGTCCCCGTTCCTCCAGCGCCGTCAGCGGCTTCTTCTCCTGCGAGGAACGATGCAGCGCCTCATCCCCCGCCGGCAGCACCAGCGTGACCAGCACGCCCAGCACCAGCAGCCCGACGGCCGTCACCACGATTCTGTTGAGGCTCTGCGGCATCGTCTCCTCCGTTTGATCCTTCCCTGCATCCGTAAACTATGCCGTCGCCACCGCCTCGCGCTCCCGCTCCGCCGCGGGCACTGTCGTTCCGGCCACCGCCGTGGAGTAGACATTGTACGCGAACAGCACCTGGGCGGTCACGATCGCGGTCCCCGCCACGAGCCGCCCGGCCCACAGCGGGACCGTGGCCTTCACGGAGGCGATGAACGGCGTGGCGCCGGCGTTCCACATCACGCCTTCCACGAGCCCGGCCACCCAGAACAGGGACAGGAAGACGACCCAGCCCAGCACCGACAGCCAGAAGTGCCACCACGCCAGGCGCTCGCTATACAGCCGCCGCCCGGTGACGGCGGGCAGCATGTGGTACACCGCAGCCAGGGCAAAGGAGCCGTACGCCAGGCCCAGTGTCAGCATCGTCTGGCCGGCGCCCCACTGGGTAAAGGCCAGGAAGTTGTGGACGACCCGCAGCGCTGCCAGCGCTCCCTGCACCACGGAGAGCAGGTACGCCAGGATGCCCACCACGGCGAAGGCCAGCGCCACGTCGGCGCGGACCCGGTCCCACGCGCCGCCCAGGGTCCTCCAGAGATTGGTGGCCGCGCTCAGCCCGGGGATCAGCAGCATGACGCCCGCCACCACGGCCACGGTCTGCAGCCAGTACGGTGCCGGGCCGCCCACGCTCGGGAGGGGGCCGGCGAACGGCCCGAACAACGCGAGCCCGTAGAACCCCACCGCGGCCAGCGTGACGCTGTACAGCGGGTTGCCGCTGAGCCTGGGCACGAGGTAATACGCGACGCCAAGTGCCAGCGCGCCGGCCCACAGCGTGATCATGCCGTGCCCGGTGAACCATCCCGCCAGCGCCTCCACCACGCCCGCGTAGGGCGTGGCCGGCGCCCACAGACCTTTGCCGAAGAACAGCACCATCGGCCCCCACACCAGCGCCGCCGCCAGGTACCACAGCGTGACGTACATCTCGGGCGACCGGCGCCGGCGGATCGTGCGAAAGACGGCGAACCACAGCAGCACAAAGGCAGCCAGGCGCAGGAGATCCACCGACCAGACCGCCTCGCCCCACTCCCGGCCCCGCGTCTGCCCGCCCGCCAGCGTAATCACCGCCAGCGCCGCCGCCGCGTTCCAGGCCCACACCGCCAGGTTGGCAGCCCGCTCCCCGGCCAGCGGGGCACGGCACAGGCGCGGCACCACGAAGCAGGCGGCGGCCAGGAGGGCGGCGCTCAGGAAACCGAAGAGCCCCAGGTCCACGTGGATCTGGCGGATCCGGCCGAAAGACAGCCAGGCCACGCCGCCCAGCAGGTCGGGGACCAGGACCTTGACGACCATGGTCAGCCCCAGCAGCACGCCGACCAGCAGCCAGAAGACAGAGGAGTACAGGAAGCGCCGGGCGGCGCTGTCCTCAGTCTGGGGTGCGACCCAGTCGACCAGGGATCCCATCGTCGAGACTCTCCATGAAGACCGGTGGTCAGACCTCCGCAATCATCCCGAACATGCTGATGAGGGTCAGCAGCGCGAAAAAGAGCACGTAGAACACGATGTAGGCGATCGTCACTCCCAGCGTGCGCTTGGGGGGCATGCCCTCACCTCCTCCCGACGCCCGCCCCGGCGGCTCGGGCGCGCCAACGTCACCACCACCGAGACGGCGGTCTCCGGACCGCGACAGGTCCTGGCGGGTACGCCTACGAGCTGCCCGATACTGGCGCCCTGGCGGACGGCGCCGCCGTGCCCATGGCCCGCACGCGATCGGCGAACTCCCGCACGGCGGCGATGAACGCTTCCCCGTCGTGGAACCCGTACGCGATCATCGCCACGCGGTCGGGGTCCACCCGCTGGCGCTGCAGCCGGCGCCGCATCTGCTGGATGCGGTCCCGGATCAGGTAGTTGCCCTCCCGGTTCAGGCAGTCGCCATAGGGACAGCCGCAGACGAAGGCGCCGTCGGCGCCCTGCTTCAGCGCCAGTTCCACCCACTGGGGTCGCAGGAAGCCCGAGCACGGGACCATGATGATGTGCACGTTGGGCAGCGCCCGCAGCCGGCCGTCCTCGGTCACCGCCTCGGCCAGCGCCACGCTCCAGTCGCACACGAAACCAATGATCTTAGGGCTCAGGTCCGACATGCCGCCAGCACCTTCTCCTGGATTTGGGCTTCGGTGATCTGCGGCAGCTCCAGGGCCTGGAAGGGGCAGGCCCCGATGCAGATCCCGCACTCCACGCACCGGGAGTCCAGCACGATCGCCACCAGCTTCCGGTTGGCGGCCGCGCGGGTCTGGCCGGGCCGCGGGGAGGACGCCATCACGATGGCGTTGTAGGGGCAGTCGTAGTAGCACAGCTCGCAGCCGGTGCAGTTGGGCTCGATGACGATCGCCTTGCCGGCATGGCGCAGCGGCTCGATCTGCTCCTCCCGCATCTGGTATGGGATGTAGAACCCGTACGCGAAGACGGCCACGCCCAGCACCACCACCACCACCGGCCCCATGAACTTCAGCAGCCAGTACGGCAGCAGGTAGAAGACGTCCAGCGGGAACGCGGCGGGCTTCCCGGCCGGCTGGGCCGGGGTGCCGCTCACCGCGGGCACCACCGCGGCAAAGAAGGTCACCGCGCCCAGGCAGAACAGCACCCACGTGGCGGGCGGCCAGATCTTGGGATGGCGCAGCCGCACGTAGTGCCACCACAGCAGCAGGAATAGCGTGGAGGCCGGCACGACGTGCATGTAGAGCAGACGGACCAGTGTCCCCTCCCCGATGCCCGGACCTGCCGTGAGCAGGTCCGCGGTGGCGCGGCCCACGTGCACCCACTCGATGCCGCCGAACCCCAGGGGGTGTGTGGTGATGACCAGGAACGGCAGGCGCAGGTTGATGCTCTCCAGCACGCGCACCGTCATCGCCAGCAGCGCCTGGCCGCGGTCGTCCCAGGCCATCATGTAGCCATTGACGCCCACGAATCCGGCGAAGCCCAGCAGGAACATGCCGGAGATCCACGGGCTGTCCCGCGAGAACAGGTAGCGGTCGGTGAACCAGTTCCGGAACAGGTGCAGCAGGATGGCCAGCATGAAGCCGTCCGCGGCGTATCGGTGGATGCCGCGAATCAGCCCGCCGTAGGGAACCCGCTCGGTCAGGTAGCTGACGGAGTTGTGCGCGCTGTCGATGGACGGCATGTAGTAGAGGAAGATGAAGATCCCCGACAGCACCAGCACCACCAGGAACAGGTTGCCCAGGCCGCCCGTGAAGTACAGCGGGTTCCACTCGCTGGGATAGACGCGGTTGATGAAGACGTCCACCCTGAGGGTGGCACGCTGCAGGGCCCGAAGCCAGCGCTTGTACACCGTGTACGCCTCCCCGCCTACGAGCGCCTCTCAGTAAACCTTTGCCTCATTCATGCGCAGGACCGGCTGAGCCTGTGACCCGCCTGCAATCTCTGCAGAGCTTCGACCTGCCCACTGCAGAGGCAGTCCAGAGATTTCAGGTGGGTCAGTCCGAGCATCATCTGTGTTCCGGAACCCACACCGTCGCAGGTGCGCCGTGAGGCGGTGCGCCGTGAGTCCGGTGAGCGCGGCAGAGTGGCGCACCTTGCACCGACGTTGAACGTGCCGCGCGGTAGAACGGCGCGCCTCGTAAGAACGTCGCACGTGCCGCGAAGGCCCTCCCCTCGTCGGACACTTGGTGGAGGGCGGAGTGGCGTAAAGTCACTCCGCCCAACCTTACCTGCTAAGCCTGAGTGAACCCGCCCTTGCGCAACACCAGGACGATGAACGAGTAGACGATGAGCAGCACGCCCAGGAAGACGCCGCCCAGGTTCCACCGCCCCGTCAGCTCGCCCACGAGCACCCCGACCGCGCACACCGCCGCGGCGGCGATCAGCAGCAACAGCACCAGTCCGTACCGGCGACGCCCGTCGTCCATCACGCCTCCCTCGTGAGCCGCCGTGAGTCCCCTGAACCCTTGTTGATCCTCCGCTGCTTGGCAGCGATCCAGCGGTCGTACAAGGCGATGGGCCGCTTCACGCGTCCCGCGGCCCGGTCCGCCTCATACAGCAGGAACCCCAGGTAGAGGAAGCTTCCCACCAGGAGCGCGGCGTACCCGAGGGCGGCCGGCCAGGGGCCCCCCGAGCGCTGCTCCCACACCGGCCCGGCCAGGGCCCACAGCTCCGCGAGCGCCCAGATGGCTACGGCGAACATCCCGAAGAAGACGATCCGGCGCATGCCCCGCTAGCCCCGGTCACTCCGTACAAGGTGCTCCGTCATCATAGGCGTCCGCCACCCTGTGCAAGGAGCATGCTGATCTGGCACCACCCACGCAGCTTCGGAGCATTTC
>JACQTN010000052.1 GCA_016210785.1 Armatimonadota bacterium | reverse complement strand
TCTCTGGGCCACGCCGCCTTCATGGCCATCGGCGCCTACGCCTCCGCGGTGCAGACGCAGCGGCTGGGCCTGCCGTTCGTGGTGGCGCTGCCGCTGTCCGGGCTGGTGACGTTTGTGTTCGGTGCCATGATAGGCCTGCCGTCCCTGCGCATCAAGGGACTGTACCTGGCCATCGCCACGCTGGCTTTCCAGTTCCTGACCGAGTACGCGATCATTCACGCCACCGGCGGGACCGGCGCCATCTCCGTGAAGCCCCCGGCGATCGGTCCGTGGGTGGTGCGCACGGAGCGGCAGTTCTACTACCTGCTGCTGGTCATCTGGCTGGCGTCGGGGATCTTCGCCGCGAACCTGGTGCGCAGCCGCATCGGCCTGGCCTTCATGGCCGTGCGCGACCGCGACTACGCCGCGCAGGTCCTGGGCATCAATCTCCTGTACTACAAGGCGCTAGCGTTCGGCATCGCGGCGTTTTACGCGGGGATCGCGGGGAGCCTGTGGGCCCACTACAACAAGCTGATCACTCCCGAGCACTTCACCATCGTGACCTCGATCGACTACATCGCGATGATCGTCATCGGCGGGCTGACCAGCGTCTGGGGGCCGCACCTGGGCGCCGTGTTCGTGACGGCACTCTCTCAGGGATTGAAGATCATCACGCCGCTGGCGGTCACCGTCTTGCCGGCGTTTGCCAAGATCGCCACGCCGCTGCGGGAGATTGTCTTCGGGACCATCCTGATCGTGCTGCTGATCTGGGAGCCGGGTGGGATCGCCATGCTGCTGAAGAAGTTGAAGCGGAAGCTCGACCTCTGGCCTTTCCCCTACTGACCCGGCAACTCCCGCGGCCTCTCCTCATGGAGGGAAGCCCTACAGCTGTTGCGAACACTATGGGGCGATTGAGCGTCTGACCCTGGCCGGCCGCCCTTCTGCCGGACAGGACTCTGCGAGGGGGGGGAATCTCATGCGCGTCATGATGAAAGCGAGCTTTCCGGTCGAGGCAGGGAACCGGGCGATCGCGGATGGGACGATCGCAAAGACCATCCAGTCCGCCTTCGAGAGCCTGAAACCGGAGGCGGCGTACTTCTTCCCAGAAGGAGGGAAGAGGACGGCTCTGTTCGTCTTCGATCTCGTGGACGCTTCCCAGATACCCGTCGTGGCCGAGCCGCTGTTCATGGGCATGAACGCCAGCGTCGACATCATTCCGGTCATGAACATTGACGACCTCAAGAAGGGGCTCGGTCAGATGGCCAAGAGAATGTGAGGTGTGCCCCGAGCGGCGGGGTTACTCCACCAGCCCGAATCCGCAGTGATCGAGAATCCGGGACAGCAGGGTTTCGTCGCCGGTCAGCGGTCTCATTGTCTTCGCCGCAACGGCGGTCTTCGCCCGGTCGAATATCGCCACCGCCTCTCTGGACGGATCGTGGCGTGCCCGATAGGTGAGGCCGTCCGGCTGATCCGGATGGCTCCATAGCGCTACGGTCCACTGGCGGGCCACATCGTGCGGCCCGGAGGTGAGCCGCGCGTCGGCGTGGATGCTGCGGAGCCCCTCGCCTCGCAGGTCGACAAGCCACAGCGGCCGCTTCGCCGAGACCCCGGACAGACATTTCTTCGAGAGATCGCGCCGGCTTACCAGGCGTAGGTCGAGCGGATCACCGAACACCTCGATGAAGGCGCAGAACGCGTTCTCCGCGGCGTAGAGCACGCCGTACTCTCCGGCGGGAGCGTCGAAGCGGTTTCGCCCCGTCTGGCGGAAGAAGGTGGCCTGGCGTCCGCAGTCGTGGAGCCGGACCCACGGCCCGCGCGTCCGCGTGATGGGAAGGTGCAGGGAGTGCAGGTGGGCCGGAGGTCCCGGATGTGGCGCAGGCCCGGCCTCGGGGCGTGGCGCCGATTTAGGCTCCGCCATGCTCGCCGTAGGCTTCCGCCGCCGCGACGACCTCGCCGGTCTTGCCCTGCCTGAGCCGGTCCAGCGGACGCCGGTTTCGCAGGCGGGCATTCCGGCCGAGCAGAAACGCGGTCTGGACCCAGGGACTCGCCGTCCGCAGCGCGCGGAGCACCTCCGGCAGGCCCGGAAGGGTCCCATCCTCGCCGAACTGCCACACCGGGTAGCGCCACGCGCGGCCGACGTTGACGGCCAGCAGCCGGCCTGCCCGCCTCGCCTTGTCGACGGCCTGCCGGCTGATGGCCAGCAACCGGCCGGCCTCTTCGGCCGAGATGGTGCCGCCTTCGGCTTCCAGGAGTTCGCGCTTCCGCTCCACCCCGCGGAGCCTGGCCTTCAGGAGTGGTTCGGAAACCGACTCGAGCACACCGGGCTGAAGTGCGGCGGCGATGAGGATCTTCTCTTCCGCCGTTTCGCGCACCAGGTCGCGGAGCACCCTCCGGGGCATCGAGACGAGGGCGCGGGTGAGGGCCGCGGTGCCTCGCACGATGACCTCCGAAACCAGCTCCGCAGCCGACGCGGCCCGGGGTTCCCGCCGGGGCCTTACCTCAGATGTCGCGTTCACTCCCAGACCAGTCTTCCTGACCGCAGCGGTCTTACCGCTCACCCGGCATCCCTCCGCGCCTGGTTGACTCTGTATATATGAAAACAAATCACGTAAACTTCGTCAACCCCCCCGACGGCACGCTCGTATCCTATTCTCTCACCAGGCCGAAGAGGGAGGGATCTTCTCACCCCGAACCCTCTCCTCCAGAGTCGCCTGGCGCCGAACCTCGCCAACTTTGTGGGGGGCCTGGTGATTATCGAGGCGGTGTTTGGATGGCCCGGGCTGTGGTGCTGGGCCTGATCTGCCCGCTGCTGCGCCCGCGGTTGCGCCACCAGACATAGCGGGCGACGCCTCCGGACGGCGCACACCGGAGAACACGGAGGGAGCAGCCATGTACTACCTGCTGCTGTATGACGTGGTCGACGATTACGTCAACCGACGGGCGCCCTATCGGGCGGAGCACCGCAATCTCGCCACCGCGGCTCACCAGCGCGGTGAGCTGATCATGGGGGGCGCGTTCGCGGACCCCATGGACGGCGCGGCGCTCGTGTTCAGGACGGATGATCCTTTGGTCCCCAGGCGTTTCGCGGAAGCGGATCCCTACGTCCAGAATGGCCTGGTGACCGACTGGCGCGTGCGTGCCTGGACGGTGGTTATCGGCGGCTGATCTCCCCCCGAGGGCACGTCACGCCAGCCAGCGCTTGCGCCGCTTATAGCTCTTGATCTCCGTGAACGCGCGGCGGTCGGCGCCCTTCATGCCCAGGTAGAACTCCGCCACGTCGGCGTCCTCGCGCAGCCTCTCCGTGGGCCCGTCCAGCACGATCTTGCCGTTTTCCATCACGTACCCATAGGACGCCAGCTGCAGCGCCATCCTGGCATTCTGCTCGACGAGCAGGATCGTGACGCCTTCGTCGGAGTTCAGCCGCCGGATCAGGGCGAAGATTTCCAGGGCGACCAGCGGCGCCAGCCCCAGGCTGGGCTCATCCAGCAGCAGCAGCCGCGGCCTCGCCATCATGGCACAGCCGATGGCGCACATCTGCTGCTCGCCGCCCGACAGATACCCCGCCCGCACCTTCCGCCGCGCCCCCAGGCGCGGGAAGTAGCTGTACACACGATCGAGCTGCTCGCGGCCGGCGTGGTGCAGCGCGGCGCCCACCAGGAGGTTCTCCTCCGCGGTCAGCTCCTCAAACAGCCGCCGTCCTTCCCGCACCATGACGATGCC
>JACQTN010000082.1 GCA_016210785.1 Armatimonadota bacterium | reverse complement strand
GTCGAAGACCTGCGATGCGGTGTAGGTGATGGTCCCTCGAGCCTGAGGATCAAGGGTGGGCAGGGACTCGCCGACGGAAATCACCAGGTGTCCGTCAGTCGTTCCCTGCCCCTCGATCGGTACTACAAGAATCACGACTAGGACCAACGCGAGACCGAGCAAAGCACCAAGGCGCATGATCAACCCTCCTTCGCGCGCTCCTTGAGCATAGCCCAAGGCTTAGTTCGTCGCGGCTCGCCCTCCTCGAGTCGGTGCAGCTGGTAATTCTCGGACAATCTACCCTCTGGACCGGGAGCAACGCTGCCCATCAGAGTTCCTGCCGACGGAGGGTGCCCCCAGCCGTCGGGAGAGTTTCCACGCGTGTGCCTGGACCGCGCGCGACAACTGCTCAAGGAGGCCGGGCGATTCCAGGTGGGAGGAAAAGGTCACGCCAATCGCCGCGACGATCTGGTCCAGGTGGTTACGGACCGCAGCGGCCACCGAGCAAATCTCCTCACTCCGCTCCCGCAGGTTGTAGGCCACACCTGTCTTGCGGACCACGGCGAGTTCTTTCTTCAACCTCTCCGCGTCCACGGTGGTGAACGGCGTCAATCGTGGCAGTGGCCCGTGCCCCAGCAGCCTCTCGACCTCCCTATCGGGAAGGCCGGAGAGCAGGATCTTCCCGCTTGCCGTGGCGTGAACGGGTCGCCGGTCGCCCACCTTCGCCCCCGCCCGCACGGCGCAGGACCCTTCCACGGCGCCGACAAATAGCACGTCGGACCCGCCAAGGATCCCCAGTGTGGCGGTATGCCCGGTGGTCGCCGAGAGTTGCCGGAGGACGGGGAGGCCTTCTCTGGTCAGGGGCTCGGATCTCAGGAACGCGCCCGCAACGGTCAGGATCGCGGGCCCGATCCGGTAGCGCCTGGTGAGGGGATCTTGCTGAAGGAATCCCTGAGCAGCCAGCGTCCGCAGCAGCTTATAGGCCACAGATTTCGGAAAGCCCACGCGACGGCTGAGCTCTGTCACGCTGAACTCCGGCGATCGATCGTCGAAAGCCAGAAAGATCCGCATCGCCTTGGCAACGGAGCGGATGGTGTTCGTCATGGAGAAACAGCCTGTCTCATTTGTTCATACCGAGTGTCTGCGCGCCGCAAAGAGCCCTCTGTCGGGTCATTGCCTGATTCTGCTCGCGCCTGGGCCCACAGCCGCCGCCGAGACGGCAGCGTCAATCAACCACGGTTCACCATGTTCAGGATCTCGTCCATGCTCTTGCTGGCCAGGCCGGCGAACTCCACGGTGCGGCCCACTGCCCGGAAGTCGGTCTCCTTCATGACGTTCGCCAGGTGGATCATCGCATCCACCGAAGGGGTCGGTACACCCAGCTTTTGTCCCATTGACGACCAGGCGACCATCGCCATCGGGACATCTTCGGTGATGTAGCGGGGCGGCACGCTCTTGCTGCCCTCGAGAACGGGCCCCACCATCGGCACCAGCTTCAGCTCGGTGCCCTCGTACATGCGACGGCTCATCTCCGCGGCAGGGATGAAATGCAGGCCCATCGCCCTCACCACGGCGCCGCGCTCGGCGTCCATCGCCGCCTTCACCCGGGCGACCCCGGGCGTGATCCACTGGTGGAAGTCGAAGTGCTGGGTCCCGGTATCCTGCTCCATGCGGCTGACGTTGAGCAGCACGGCGGGCGCGTGGCTCAATGGATTGGTGCAGTTGAAGCCCACCTCCAACACATTGGCCAGCGGCTCCAACTGCGGGATAGCGGATCTCAGCACGTCCAGCAGGTCCGGAGCGCGGGTGGCCGGTAGAGCCGAGAAGTAGAGAATGTTCTTGATCTGCTTGATGCCCACGGTGGCGGGACCCACGATGCGGGTCGCGTATAGAATCAGATTGGTCTCCGCCAGGTCCACCGTTGCCTTCAACCCGTTGGCCTGGAGGGTCCTCCGGAACAGCAGGGTGCCGAAGGGGTAGCCGGGCGTCAGCAGGACGATCTGGCCGTCCTCCAGCAGCGGCGCCAACTGGGTGGCGATCCACTCGTGGGCGAAGGTCGGAACCACTACCACGACGATCTTCGCGCCCGCCACGGCTTTGGCCATGTCCGTCGTGGCGTTGGCAATCGGCGCAAAGCCCTCGCGCCATCCACCGACCATCTCGATCCCGCCCCGCTGCTGAACGGGGGCCACGGCTTCCTGGAACCGATCGTATAATCCCGACACCTCGAAACCGTGGAGCACCAGGTCTCCTGCCATGGACAGGCCGCCGTTGCCGGCTCCCAGAATCGCGAAACGAGCGTTCTTTGCCATCCTTCCCTCCTATGGTGCGCGTCCCGTAGATCCGCACCGGGTACTTGCACAGGACCGGCTGTGCCGAGTCCGAGCATCACTGATAGTTCGGTACCTGCACCGTCGCGGGTGCGCCGTGAAGTCGGTGAGCGCGGCAGGACGGCGCGCCTCGGAAGAATGTCGCACGTGCCGGGCAAGACCCTCCCCACGTCGGACACTTGGAGAAGGGTGGAGTGACCCGCCTGAAATGTCCGAAGACCCCCGATTGCCTCGGCAGGGGCACTCCGGACATTTCAGGTGGGTCAGTGGCGCAAAGTCACTCCACCCAACCTTTGATTTCTACACGTAGGTTGCGGTACTCATCCACCCGTGCCGTCTGGCCCGGACCCAGCACGGTCGTGGAATCCATCTGCTCCAGGATGGCCGGGCCTTCCACCACTTGCCCGGCTGCCAGCCGGGCCCGGTTGTATACGGGCGTGGCGACGAAGCCGTGCCGGCTGCCCCAGTACACTCGCCGCTCGGCCAGCAGCTCCACCCCATCGATCTCCGCCACGTCTTGCCGCCGGAGGTCCGCCTTGGGCACAAAGCCGTAGGCGGTCACCCGCAGGTTGATGATCTGCGTCGGCTCACCCGGTACGCTGTCACCGTAGACGTGTTGGTGCCGGGCGTGAAATCGGGTCTCCATCTCCCGCATCGCGGCCCCGTCCCACTCCCCGCCGGGCGCCGCCACCGTGATCTCGTAGTTCTGCCCGACGTAGCGCATGTCCACGCTCCGCTCCAGCAGCCGTCTGTCGGCCGGCACTCCCTCCTGGTCTAGCCAGCGGTTGGCCCGTTGCTCCAACTCCTGCCACATGGCGTTGAACTGTGCGGGCCTGGCCTGGGCGGTGCGCACGATGATGCTGTGCACGTAGTCGGTGCGCAGATCCGTGGTGAGTGTGCCCAGGGCGCAGACAATGCCCGGCGCCTCCGGGATCAGCACCTGGTGGACGCCCAGTTCGGCTGCCACCTCCGTGGCGTGAAGCGGACCCGCGCCGCCGAAGGCCACGAGGACGAACTCCCGCGGATCGTAGCCGCGCTCCACCGAGACGACCCGGGTGGCCAGCACCATGTTGGAGTTGACGATGGTGAGGATACCCTCGGCGGCTTCCACCACACCCAGCCCCAGCGGCTTCGCCACCTTCTCCTCGATGGTCTTCCAGGCGCGGTCCGGCTCCAACTTCATCTTGCCGCCCAGCAGGTAGTGTGGGTTCAGTCGGCCCAGGACGATATTGGCGTCGCTCACGGTGGGCTCATCGCCGCCGAGGGCGTACGCCGCCGGACCGGGACGGGCCCCCATACTGCGCGGCCCCACCTTCAGGCGGCCGCCCGCGTCAATCCAGGCCACGCTGCCGCCCCCGGCGCCGATGGAGTGCACGTCCACCATAGGGATGCGGACGGGATAGCCGGCGATCTCCTTCTCCATGCTCACCTGGGCCACACCCTTCTCCACCAGGCAGACGTCCGTGCTGGTCCCGCCCATGTCGAAAGTGACGAGGTTCTGGATACCCACCAGCTGGCCGATGTGGATCGCACCGATCACCCCCGCGGCGGGGCCGGACATCAGGGTGTGCGCCGGCCGCCGGGTCGCCACCTCGACCGACATCACGCCGCCGTTGGACTGCATGATGTAGGGACCCACCGGGACCCCCTCGGCGGCGACCCTGGTCCTCAGGTTGGACAGATACCGGCCCATCACGGGCCCCAGGGCCGCGTTGGCTACCGTGGTGCTGAGCCGCTCGAACTCCCGGAACTCAGGAAGAACCTGGTGGGAGGTCCACACCGGGATCTCCGGCGCCACCTGCCGCGCCAGGGCGGCCACCCGCTCCTCGTGCTCCGGGTACAGAAAGGAGTAGAGGAAGCAGATGGCGATGGCCGACACGCCGGCGGATACCAGTTGGGCGATGGCGCTGCGCGCCTCCTGCTCGTCCAGCGGCTGCAGCACCTCGCCGGCCGGGCCCACCCGCTCCGTCACCTCGAGTCTCAGGTCCCGTGTAATGGGTGGCTCGGGCTTGACGAAAAAGAGGTCGTAGAGGGTGGGACGGATCTGGCGGCGGATCTCCAGCAGGTCCCGAAAGCCTCGTGTCGTGATCAGCCCCACCTTCGCCATCTTGGCCTCCAGCAACGAGTTGGTGGCGACGGTGGTGCCGTGGGCGAAGTAGCCGACCTGCTCCGGGGCGGCGCCGCAGAGCTCGAGAATAGCCCTGGCGCCGCTGATGATCCCCAGGGACTGGTCCTCGGCGGTGGTGGGCGTCTTGTAGACGGTGATGGACCCCGTCTCCTCGTGGAAGACGGAGAGGTCAGTGAAGGTGCCGCCGACGTCGACTCCCAGACGGACCCGCGCGCCCCCGGTCTTGTGGTCCTTCCCACCTCTTGGATCCGCGAGCTGATGGACATGGGGCGGCGGCTGGAAACTCATTCCGGTCTCCAACCGTAGGCCCGAGCCGCCTCCCCCGGGGTGATCTTGCCCTCCCGAAGGTCGCGTTCTAGAGCCGCCCGGTCCCGGAGGCGCGGGTCCCCATAACCCCCACCGCCGGGGGTACAGATCCGCACCCGATCCCCTCTTTTCAAGTTGACGTTCTGGGTCTTGCTCCAGACTCTGCGCTCCTCCGGCGTATCCGGGTTGATCGTGAGAATTCCCCTGCGCCCGGGTTCCCCGCCCCCCAGCCCCCACGGGGCGATCCGGTGCCGGTCGCCGTGGGATCCGAAACGCGCCTCGTCGCCATGCAGGATGTACTGCCGCAGGAGTCCCAGTCCGCCCCGGTACTGTCCGGCGCCTCCCGAGTCGGGGACCAACTCGTAGCGCTCCACGATGATGGGGTACTCCGGCTCCAGCGCCTCCACCGGCAGGTTGGAGGTGTTGGTGATATGGACCTGTACAGCATCGGGACCGTCGCTCGTCGGCCGGCCGCCGTAGCCGCCGGCGATCACCTCGGGATAGCCGTACATCTCACCCGTTCGCGGGTCTTTCCCAAAAAACTGCATGCTGCTCACGGTGCTGTGACAGGCGGCGGGGACCCGCTCCGGGATCGCCTGGGCCAGGGCGCCCAGGATGCTGTCCGCGACGCGCTGCGCTGTGTCGCTGCGAGACCGCACCGGGGCGGGCGGCACGCAGCTCACCACCGAGCCCTCGGGCGCCAGCACGCGCACCACCCGGTAAAAACCCCCATTGGGCGGCAGCGTCGGGTCGATCACCGCCTTGATGGCGTAGTAGACCGCCGCCCTCAAGGCCGAAGGAGACAGGTTGATGTTTCCTTTGACCTGGGGAGAGCTGCCGGTGAAGTCACAGGTGACCTCTTCCCCCTCAACCGTCACGGCCACCTGGATCCGAACCGGCTCGTCACCAAGACCGTCGTCGTCCATGAAGTCGACGAACTCGTATCTCCCCGGCGGGATCCGCCGAATGCCGGCCCGCGCCTGCCGCTCGGACTGGTCGGCGAGTTGCACAATGCTCTCCGCCAGGACCGCGGCCCCATACTTGGCGCCCAGCGCTTCCAGCCGCGCCAGCCCGGTCTGCAGGGAGGCGAACTGGGCCCGCAGGTCGCCCCTCCGCTCGTTCTCCATGCGGCAGTTGAGGAGGATGAAGTCGAACAGGTCCCGGCGCAGCTCGCCCTGATCGAACAGCTTGATGGGCGGGATGCGCAACCCCTCGCTCCATATGTCGATAAACAGAACCTTTGCGCCGCCCACGTCGCTGTGGTGGGCGATGTTGGTGGCGAACGCGATGAGCCGGCCCTCGCAGAAGAAGGGAGCCGCCACCGTGATATCGGGCAGGTGGGTGCCGCCGCCGGTGAAGGGATCGTTCGCGATGAAGACGTCCCCGGGGTGGATCTCGGAGGCCGGGTAGCGCTTGCGAATCTCGCCAACCAGCCCCAGCATGGAGCCCATGTGGAGTGGGGCGTTCTCGGCCTGGGCGATGGTGGCGCCCTCGTGATCGAGCAGCGCGGCGGAGGAGTCACGCCGCTCCTTCACGTTGGTGGAGTAGGCCGTCTTGACGAGGGTGAGGCCCATCTCCTCGGCGATGGCCACAAGGTTGTTGCCGATCACCTGCACTGTGATCTGGTCGACCGCCATCACTGCCACCTCGCCTTGCGGCTCACCATGTGGTCGGTGAGGAGACCGTCCAGGAAAGCGCCTGCTCTCAGCCTGCGCTCCCCCCTCACCCGCCTTGAACGCTTGATGCCCCCTCTACCGCCGTCCCTCTCCCCTGGCGGGAGAGGGATAAGAGGTATCCCAAACGCCGCACGTCGGGCAGCCGCTCAAAACCACGGATCATCTCTAATAGCCGCCTGGCCCCGGCATCCCCCAGGGCGAGACCGGCACAGTCCAGGAACTTGGCCGTCAGATCGTCCTCGGTCAGCGGGTTTTCCTTGTCCCCTTTTCGGAATGTCGAGGCGCCCCGCCGGATCGTGCCGTCCTTCAGCGTCACCTCCACCCGCGCGCAGCCGATCCTCCAGGGCCCGGCGCCCTTCTGCCACTCATCCGGCACCCTGTGCTCCACCTTCCGCAACAGCGCCTGCAGTTCGGGCCGCATCACCGCCTCCGGCGTGAAGTGGCGGAGGGTGACCCCGCCGTCCAGCAGCGCTGCGGCCACGCAGTACTCCAGGCTAAATTTGGCCGCCAGCGGCTCCGTGGGCCGGTGGTGGATCAGCACCAGCGGCGCAGTATAGGGTACATCCACCATGACGCTCTCCACGTCGTCTGCCGACAGCCCGCCCGAGACCTGCAGCGCGGCCTGCACCGAGGCATGGGCGGAACCGCAGCAGGGGAGCGCCTTGATGCTCACCTGCGAGGTATCGAAATCGAAGGGCCGGCCCAGGGCCGCGGCCAGCGCGTCGCCGTCCCCATTCACCGGCCCGCCGAACATCTCCCAGAATCCAAACCGCCCCTCGATGGCCTCCTCGCTGGCGGTGAAGCCCCGGGCCGCCAGCTCTGCCGCCAGGATGCCTGATGCGGCCGCCTGGCCAACATGGACGGGCTTGGTCTGGCTGCCGAAGTTCTGGCGGACTCCGCCCGCCTGGGCCACGGCGATCCCGAGGGCGCGCCGCATGGCCCGCACATCCAGCCCCATCAGCCGTCCGGCGGCGGCCGCCGCACCGATCACGCCCAGCGTCTTGGTGGTGTGCCACCCCTTGTCGAAGGAGTCCTGGCCGCTGAACTTACCGAGCTTGCCCTCGATCTCAAACCCCACGGCAAAGGCCGCGAGCACCTGGGCGCCGGAGGCACCCAGACGTTCCCCCACCGCCATGACGGCCGGCAAGATCGGCGCGCTGGGGTGGCCGGGCATGCCGTAGTTGGTATCGTCGTAGTCGAGCAGGTGGGCCGCCGTCCCGTTGGCCAGCGCCGCGTTCTGGGCGCCCACCCGGCCGCCGTCCCCCCAGATGGTGCTCTCTGGGGTTCCCCCCTGGCTCCGAGCCTGGGCGGCGATAATCCGGCCGCCCTCATCGACGGAGCCGGCCAGCGCCACTCCCAGGCAGTCGATGATATGCCGCCGGGCGCCATCAACGACCGAGGGCGGCAAGCACGAGCCGTCCAGACCGACGGCGAAGGTCGCCAGCGCCTCCGTGGGTCCCATCCGCGCTACCTCCCGAGGCACCGCCAAAACCCATCTGCAGAGGTGCCCCTACCGTGCCAACTCGTCGCGGTAGATGTTCCCACCCTTCATCACCAGCTTCACCCCGCGGCGCATGACGCCCATGTCGTCGATGGGGTTGCCTTCGACGACCACCAGGTCCGCCAGCTTGCCGGGCTCCAGGGAGCCGATGTGATGGAACAGGCCGATCGCCTTTGCCGTCTCGCTGGTCGAGGCCTTCACCACGTCCTCGGACTTCATCCCGTACTTCACCATCAGCTCCATCTCCAGCAGGTTCTCACCATTGGGAAAGCGGGACGGCCCGCCACAATCGGAGCCCATGGCGACAGGGACGCCGATCTCCAGGGCCACGTGGAAGGCCTCGATGCGCACCGGAGTCACCTGCTCGGAGCGGGCGATCCGCCATGGCTCCGCCTTGCGGATCTGCGTGTAGTAGTAGCCGGGGCCGAAGGTGGGTATCAGGTAGATCCCGCGCTCTTTCATCATGGTAGCCAGTTCTTCATTGAGCCAGGAGCCGTGGTCTATGGAATCGACCCCTGCCTCGATGCCGTTGAGGATCGCCTCGACGCCGAAGGAGTGGGTGAGCACCTTCATGCCGTACTTGTGGGCCTCGAAGACGGCAGCCTTCGCCTCGTCCAGATTGAACATCGCGCTGGCCACGTGAGGGCCTCTGGTTGCCACGCCTGCGGACATCATGAGCTTGATGCTGTCGCAGCGGCGCTTCATGTGGTAGCGGACAGCATTGACCACCGCGTCGACGCCGTCCACTTCCATGCACATCTCGTGCTCGTGGCCACCGGTGGTGGTGAGGCCGCGGCCGCTGGCGACAACCCGGGGGCCCACGATGAGGCCGGCGTTGATGGCGTCGCGGAGGTCCACGTCCAGGAACTCACGCGATCCAGCCGTGCGCACGGTCGTGACGCCGGCCAGAAGGGTGCGCCTGGCCGCATCGGCCGTGCGGAAGCAGGCCATGGCGAGGTTCTCCTGGAGATTGCCTGGAAAAAAGTCGCCGCCGGTGTGAACGTGGGCGTCAATCAGTCCCGGGAGGATCGACCGGCCGGCCAGGTCGACGACCCGAGTGTCGGGGCCGCGGCGGCCTTCCAACCCTCGACCGACGGCGGCAATCCGTTCACCCTCCACCAGGATGTCTCCGCCCTCCACGCTCCCGCCCAGCCCGTCCATCAGGAAGCCGTTGCGAAAGAGCACTCCCAAGTTGGTCCCCTCCATGCCCACAGGTCTCTGCATCACCGCTTCAGCTTCGGGTCCAACGAATCTCGAAGGCCGTCGCCCAGCAAGTTGAAGCTCAACGTCACCATCAGGATCGCCAAACCCGGGAAAGCCACCAACAGGGGGGCCCGAGTCATGTAGTTGCGGCCGGCGGCGAGCATGGCCCCCCATTCTGGCTCAGGAGGTTGGGGGCCCAGGCCCAGGAAGCTGAGCCCGGAGGCGCTCAGGATGGCCGTGGCCATGCGCAGGCTGGTTTGAACCATCAGCGGCGGCATGATGTTGGGCAGGATGTGGCGGATCATGATTCCGCCGTTGCTGACGCCCACGGCTCGTGCCGCAGTAACATACTCCTCCGACTTCACCGACAGTGTGCTGCCGCGGGCCAGGCGCGCAAAGGTGGGAATGGAGTAAATGCCCACGGCGAGGATCACGTTGGTGGTCCCCACCCCCAGGGCGGCGATGATCCCGATGGCCAGGAGGAAGCCAGGCATGGACATCAGCACGTCCACGCCCCGCATGATGAGGCTGTCCACTCCACCCCCGTGGAAACCCGCGGCCAGGCCGAGGCTGGCCCCCACGCCCAGAGCCAGCCCCACGGCGCCCACGGTGATCATCAGGGTGGTGCGGGCTCCCATGAGCAATCGGATCAGCACGTCCCGCCCCAACTCGTCCGTGCCCAGGGGATGCGCCAGGCTGGGCCCCTGCAGGGACTGGCCGAGGGCAATGGCGTACGGATCGTAGGCGATGGAGACCGGGGCGATTGCGGCGGTCAGGACGAGACCGATGATGAGGATCAGCCCAACCACCGCCGCGCGATGGCGAACGAACCGGCGAAGGACGGCTCGAAATTGGGAGGGCGATCTAGGCTCCACTACTCGTACCTGATGCGGGGATCGAGATACGCATAGAGGGTATCCACCAACAGATTGACCAGGACGAAGGACCCGGCCAACAACATCAGGGTGCCCTGTACCGTAGGGAAATCCCGGGAGTTGATGGAATCAATCAGCAGCCGTCCGAGGCCGCGTCGCGAGAAGACGGTCTCGGTGATGACCGCCCCTCCCAGCAGGTAGCCGAACTGCAGGCCTACCACTGTCACCACCGGGATCAATGCGTTGAGCAGACCATGGCGGAGCACCACCACCCGCTCCACCAGCCCCTTGGCACGGGCTGTCCGGATGTAGTCCTGCCGGATGACCTCCAGCATCGAGGACCGGGTCATGCGGGCGATGATCGCCATGGAGTGCGCGCCAAGCGTGAGCGCGGGCAGCACCAGGTGTCGCCAGCTGCCCACGCCGCCCGTGGGAAACCAGCGAAGCTCCACGGAAAACGCGAAGATCAGCATGAGCCCGAGCCAGAAGACGGGCGTGGACACGCCGAGCAGGGCCAGGACCATGGTGCCGTGGTCGATGGCGGAGTACTGGCGCGTGGCGGAGATCACGCCTACCGACATGCCTGCCACGACGGCCGCAACAAGGGCAGCCACGGCCAGTTCCAGCGTGTATGGAAACCGCGTCACCACCTCCTGTAGAACCGGACGGCGCGTGACGATGGACCGGCCCAGATCGCTCCGCAGGGCGTTGCCAATCCATATTCCGTACTGGATGTAGAGCGGCTGATCCAGTCCGTACTTGGCCCGGATCGCCGCCACATCCTCCGGCCGCGCGTCCTCACCACCCAGCATGGCCGCGGGGTCGCCTGGCGCGACATGGAGGATCCCGAACACGAGGAGTGAGACCACCAGCATCACCGGGATCGTATAGAGCAACCTGCGAATGATGTGCCGAGTCATTTGCCAGCGTTGTGCAGGCGCACCATCCCGGTGGGCAGGAACTCATAGCCTGAGGTGCCTTTACGGACGCCGAGCAGGTTCTGCCTGGTAAAGAGCCACACGAAGGCGGCGTCCTCCCAGATCAGCTTTTGGGCCGCCTCGTAGTGCCTCTTGCGCTCGTTCAGATCGAAGGTGCTGCGGGCCTTGACCAGATATTCATCCACCCTGGGGTTGGAATACCCCGAGCGCTGATAGCCCTTCATGCGGGCGGCCCTGGTCTCGTACAACCGCCACAGGTGGTAGTCGAGGTAGGTGCTGGTCCTGACTGGGAAGGCAATCCAGCCGGCCATGGTGTCCGGGTCCCGGGACAGCATGTCGTCCAGGCCTGCCATGTCTGCCTTGCGGATCTGGATCTTGATACCCACCGCGGCCCAGTAGGCCTGGAGGGCCTGAGCAACCTGGTCGTCGCCGCCCCACCTGCCCGAGACGTAGAAGAGGTTACCCTCAAAACCGCTGCGGTACCCGGCCTCGGCCAGCAGCTGCTTCGCCTTCTCCGGGTTGTATTCGTAGGGAGTCAACCTCACGGAACCCCACACGCCAGGCGGTCCAGGCGAGTCGGCGATGCGCCCCAGGCCCATCATGACGTCCTTGATGATCGCCGTGCGGTCGACGGCGTAGTTCATAGCCTGGCGGACCCGCCGATCGCTGAAGGGAGGCATCGTCTGGCGCATCTCCGCCTGGACCTGGGTCAGGCTGTCTTTCTGGACGAGGACGATGTTCGAGTCCCTGCGCAAAACGTTCTGATCGTTGGGAGAGATGTTCATCACCATGTCGGCCTCGCCGGCACGGAGGGCGGCGGTGCGGGCCGCCGTCTCGGTCACCACCTTGTAGATAACCCGGCTCGACCGCGGTCTGCGCTGCCAGTAGTCGGGGTTCGCGTCCAGGGTGATATGGTCGTTGGGGACCCACTCAACGAACTTGAAGGGGCCGGTGCCCACCGGGCGCAGGCCGAACTCGGCGTTGCCCAGCTTTCGCACCGCGGTGGGGCTGAGGATGAAGGACGTCCGGTCCAGGAGCAGGAAGGGCAGATCGGGGAACGGTCCGTCAGTGATGATCCTCACCGTCTGCGGGTCGGGTGCTTCCACCTTCTTGATGACCGTGTAGACGGAGCGGCGCCCGGCGCCCGTCGCTGGATCCAGGATGCGCTCGTACGTGAACTTCACGGCCTCCGCATTGAACTCGGTGCCATCGTGGAACTTGACGCCTCGGCGCAGCCTGAAGGTCCAGGTCACCTTATCGTCGGCAACCTGCCAGGAGGTGGCCAGGCCGGGCGTGGGTTCCATCTTCTCGTTGTGACCGACGAGCGTGTCGTAGAGGGCGTATTGCACGGTGCCGAACGGACCGGTCCCGGTCGCCGGATCCAGACTGTTCGGCTCCAGGCTATCGATGATACGGAAAGGCTGTCCCGGCTGGGCGGCCCGGGCCTCGGTCGGCGTGGAGGGGACGGAACTGTAGGAGGTAAAGAAGAGGAGGACGGCGGTCAGCAAGACTACGACCGCTGAACGGGATTTCATGGCAGCACACCCCTTTCGTTAGCCGAGTCTGTCCGGGAACCTCCTTGGAAATCGCGACGGAGCGGATGGCGTTCGCCATGGAGAAACAGTCTATCTCATTTATCCCGAGTGTCCGCGCCCCACCACGAGACCTCTATCGGGTCATCACCCGATTCTGCTTGCGGCTGGGTGCAGACACGCCGTGCGCGGGGGCAAGCAACCGCGCGTTGCACATTGGGTCCACTGGCTGCCGGCATCGAGGAGAGCGGGGGGAAGAAAGACGTCTCGGCGAGACGGCCCGAGCGGAGAGTTCTGACGCCACACGAAGCGGATTGTTGCGACTCTTCAGCACACGATGACCGAGAGAACTTGTGCTGGCCATTCAACTGGGAGGGCTCCTCGGCGGCACGTACGCGGACCATCCGACCGTCGATTTCTCACAATGGAGGACTCCCCGGCGCCCCGTACCCTCCTCCGCCGGGCGTGTGGATGTTCAACCGGTCCCTTCCCCGCATCACCAGGGCTCCGCCGCGCTGGTTCAACTCCAGCTTCGAGACGCGATGATCGTTGAGGAAGATCTTTCCCACCACCCCCGGCCCTCCGCCGGCCAGCCCGGGCGCGGGAAACTCCAGCATGTGCGGATGCATGGGGACAGTCACCGGACCCTCGTAGCCCGGCCGCAGCGTGAGCACGATCTCCTGGCCGTCCCCGCCGCGGTGCTGACCGGGTCCGCCGCTGCCGCGGAGGATTCGCTTGCGGTCGATCAGCAGGGGGCTCTGCTGCTCGATGATCTCCACGGGGCTGGTGGACATGGTGCCCGGGAAAAAGAGACAGCCCATCCCGGGGCCCCGTGCAGAAGCGCCCATCCCGCCCGACTGCATGAAAAACGTGATGAAGGGAACGCCGTCGACGTGCCCGTGCGCGTGGTACCCCCCGGCCTGCCCCGGAGCGGCGATCACCCTGTCCGGGGCGATCGCGTGCATCGCGGCCATGATGACAGGGTCGGCCATAAACACGGCCCGCGTGCGGATGTTGACCGCCCGTGGGGGACGGGCGTTGAAGATCGAGCCCTCCGGCGCGACGACCCGGAAGGGCGCGAAGCACCCGTGGTTCGCGGGCACCTCGGGCAGCAGGATGGTGTGGAGCATGGCCACCGTCTCGGAATAGGTACAGGCGTAGGGCGAATTGATCGCCCCGTCCAGGCACTCATCCGATGAGCCGGTGTAGTCGACGGTGAGTGTGCCGTCGTCCACCGTGACGGCAACGTGGATGTCCACCGGATCGATGTACCCGTCGGTCAGCGCCCGCGCCCGGCAGGTCCCGGCGGGTAGTTCCCGGATCGCCGCCCGCATCGTCTGCTCGGACCTGGCGAAGATCGCCTCCGCCAACGCATCGAGGCCGTCCAGGTTGAACTCCTCCAGCGTCTCCGCGATGCGCCGTTGGATGATCCGGTGCGCTCCCGCCTGGGCGTAGAAGTCGTTGATCACCATATCGGGCACACGGACGTTGTAGCGAATAAAGCTGAAGACGTCGGTGTTCGGCTCGCCCCGGACCAGGAACTTGCAGGGCGGGATCCGGAGGCCTTCCTCATAGACCTCCTGCGTGCCGATGCGCCGCAGAGAGCCCCCGATGTCGGTGACGTGGGCGATGCTCGCGGCGAATCCCACGACCGATCCGCGGACGAAGATCGGAGAGGCCAAGAAGACGTCGGGGAGGTGCCCCGAGGCGATCCACGGGTCGTTGCAGATGAGCGTGTCGCCCTCTGCCAGGGCCTCAAGGGGAATGTGTTCGAGCAGCGCCGCCGTCGTGATCTCCACCGAACCGTTGAAGAGCGGCATGCTCTTGGTCGGGAACACCACGGAGCGTCCGGCCCGGTCGGTGACGGCACAGCTAAAATCGAACACCTCGCCGACGATCACCGAGACCGATGCCCGGAATAGAGCGGCGGCCGCCTCGTCGGCGACGGCAACCAGCCGGTTCCACAAGACCCCCAGCGTGACCTCATCGATGGCCGCGTCGACGCGCATGCTTCCTACCTCTGACCGCCCGCGTGCGGGTAGATGATCAGGTTGCCGTGCCGATCCACTTCCGCTCGATCCCCGGGGCGCACCAGGATCGTCGTTTCGTTTTCCTCCAAGATGGCCGGTCCCACCAGCTCCGTGCCTGCCCGGAGGGCATACCGATCGAAGACCGGACACGCCATCGGTTCCGACATCCCGTCAAACAGCACCGGACGCGCTCCCCTGCGCGGGTCGCGCGCCACCGGGGTGTGTGAGACCCACCCTCGCAGCCCCTGATGGAGCGTCGCCCGGACCTTGAGATTGGCGACCTGGACGACCAGGTTGGGGTTCACGCGGCCGTGGAAGACTTCGTAGATCCGCTCGAACTGCGCGCGGATCGACGCGGCCCCGTGGGCCTCCACCCACTCCCTCTCCACGGGGACCTCCAGGGTCCGCTTCTGCCCATCGTACTTCATGTCCAGCGCGTAGGCCGTCTCCGCCGGACCGTCGCGCACCAGCGGCAGGGTCTGCACCAGTTGCCGGGACAGCCGGTCGAACATCTCCGCCGTCGCCTCCCACGGCAGCGCGCTCAGCGGCTGGTTCAGGGCGTGGCTGAGACTGAAGGAAAGGGGAGCCTGCAAGAGGCCGAGGGCCGACATGATGCCGGCCATGGGCGGGATGACGGCGCGGCTGAGGCCCACGGTGGCGGCCACGTCCGCCGCGTGCAGGGGGCCCGCGCCGCCGAAGGCGATGAGCGTGAAGCGCCGTGGGTCGAGCCCGCGTTCCGACAGATGTACCCGCATGGCTTCGGCCATCTGCGCCGTGGCGATACGGATGATCCCCAGCGCCGCCTGCCGCACCGGCCAGTTCATGGGGCCGGCGACGTGTTCCTGGATGGCCGCCGCCGCCCGGTCCCGGTCGAGTCGCATCCGCCCCCCGAGGAAGAACTCCGGGTTGAGGTAGCCCAGCACCACGGCGGCGTCGGTGACGGTGGGCCGGGTGCCGCCCCGCCCATAGCACGCCGGTCCGGGGAATGCCTCTGCGCTTTCCGGGCCGACCCGCAGCAGCCCCAGCCGGTCGATGTGGGCGATGCTGCCCCCGCCCGCGCCGATTTCCACCAGCTCTACACTGGGCACCAGCAGGGGGAGGCCGGAGCCCTTCTTGAACCGGTGCGTCCGGCACACCTCCAGATCCCAACTGCGCAAGGCCCGCCCCTCGGTCAAGACGGCAATCTTCGCGGTGGTCCCGCCCATGTCGAAGGCCACCACGGATCCCTGCCCGAGCATGCGGCTCAACTCCTCGGCGGCAATCACGCCGGCGGCGGGGCCCGACTCGACCAGGCGGATGGGATAGGCCGCCGCGGGGGCCACCGGCGTCGTGCCGCCGTCGGAGAGCATCATGTACAAGGGGCTGCGGACCCCTGCCGCGCCGAGCCCCGTCTCCAGGCGGCGCAGGTACTCGTGGACGCGGGGCTGCACGTAGGCGTTGGCCGCGGTCGTCGACATTCGCTCGTATTCGCCCGCCATGGGCGCGATATTGGAGGACAGGGTCACCAGCACGTGGGGCGCGACCGTCTCAAAGACCGCTTTCAATTGCTGCTCGTGCGCCGGGTTGGCGTAGGCATGGAGCAGGCAGATGGCCACCGCCTTCGCCTCCGTCCCGGCAATCCTCTCTACGAGCGCCCGCGCCTCGCCTGGGTCGAGCGCGCGGAGCACGGTTCTGTCGCTCAGCACGCGCTCTGCCACCTCGAAGCGCCATGCCACCGGGATGAGCGGCTCGGGGAACGTACTGAAGAGATCGTAGACGTCGTAGCGCTGCTCGTTCCGGATCTCCAGGATATCGCCGAACCCCGCCGTCGTCACCAGCGCCGTGGGCGCCCCAGCCCGCTGCAGGAGGGTGTTGGCCACCAGGGTGGTGCCGTGGACGACAAGGGGGACCTCCGCCGGGGAGACGCCCTCGGGCGCCAGTGCGGCCTTGATCGCACGCAGGACGCCCTCCTCAGGCGCCTCGCTCACCGTCAGCACCTTTTCGGCCCGGTGCCGCCCCGTGGCTGGATTGAAGAGCAGCAGGTCTGTGAATGTCCCGCCGATATCGACGCCGACGAGCCAGCGCCTCTCCGCGCGCGCTTCGTTCACGGCCGCTCGCGGGACGATACGGTCCCCAGCGGGCGTCCCGCCCCTCTCATTGCCATACCTCCCCGAGGAGACGGAGGAAGTTGCCGCCGATGATCTTCTGCGCGTCCTCATCGGAGTAGCCCCGGCGCAGCAGGCCCTCGGTGAGGTTCCCCAGGAGCGCCGCGGAGTGGATCCCGTCGACGTACCGGGTCTCGAAGCCAAACCAGGGTCCCACGATGCCGGTGACCTCCGGGTAGAGACCCTGTGGACCCCACTTGCGCTCCCACACGTCCCTCGTGTACACGCCCTCCCCGTGGTCCGTGCCGAACCCGACGTGGTCGACCCCGATCAGGTTTACCGTGTAGTCAATGATGTCCAGGAACTTCTCGAGGGTGGGGCGCTCGCTCGCCGGGTGCGCGGCCAGCGGCGACCAGGCGCACATCCCGGCGACGCCTCCGCGCTCCGCCAGCGCCTTGAAGATCTCGGGCGGTTTGTTGCGGGGGCTGCGGATGAGGGTCGACGGGTTGGCGTGGGTGATGGCCACGGGCTTCTCCGACCATTCGATGACCTCGCGCGTGGTCCGAAGCCCGCAGTGGGACAGGTCCACCAGGATACCCACCCGGTTCATGGCCCGAACCGCGTCCCGGCCGAACCGGCTCAGCCCGGCGTCCCCAGGTTCGGTGCAGCCGTCACCGATGAAGTTGCGCTCGTTGTACGTGAGCTGGATGATCCTCACGCCCAGGGCGTGCAGGATCCGGACGTACTCGAGGCGGTCCCCGATCGGCCTGCCGTTCTGCAGGCCCAGGATCACCCCGACCTTCCCTTCCCGCTTCGCCTGGTGGATGTCCGCCACCGACCGGACGCTGGTGTAGTACTCGGTCATGCCCGCCAGATGGTCCAGCGCGGTGGCCAGGTCCACCAGCGCGTCGTCGAGATCGTGGGCGAAGTAGACGGCCGTCCAGTTGGCCGCGGTGACGCCCCAGGCCCGGAAGCGCTCGAACTGCTCCTGCGTCAGATGGGAAGTGATCAGGCCGTCGATGACGACGGATTGGGCGTGCAGGGCCGGCGCGCGAGCCGACGCTCCTGCCTTCTGCGGCGCGGTTGCCATGTCCAGGACCTCCGTTACCGGATCAGCTCCCACTTGGGGAGGACGACGATCGTCTCATCGGCCAGCGGACGCACGGGGGCGCCGCGCCGCCGGGCATACAGATCCACGAGCTGATGCAGGAAGATGACCGGAGCATCGTCGCGCCCGATCTCCGAGACCTCTTCATAGAGTTTCTGCCGGCGCTGCGGGTTCAGGGTGAGTGCCGCCTCCAGCAGCAGCTTGTCCACGTGGGCGTTGGAGTAATGCACGCCCCACGGCTCGTTCGTGCCGTACAAGAGACGGAACACGCCGTCCGCGTCGTAGATGGGCTGCGACCAGGCCCCCAGCGTCAGCGGGTGGATCCGCCGCTCCAGCTTGAGCCGCACGTACGAGGCAAACTCGACCAGATCCAGGTCCACGCGGACCCCGATGGCGCCGAGCTGCCCCGCCACCGCCTGCGCGATCTCCTTGTCCTGCTGGTATCGGCCGGAGGGGCTCAGCCTCTTGTCGCTGAGGCCGCGGGCATGCCCGGCCTCGGCCATGAGCTGCTTGGCCTTCTCCACATCGTAGGGATAGGGCTGCAGCTTGGCATTGAAGCCGAAGTACTCTTTGCCCATGGGCTGGCCGCGGGAGACGATCCCGAAGCCCCGCAGGATGCCCTTGATGATCGCCTCCTTGTTGACCGCGTGGTTCATGGCCTGGCGGAGCTTCTTGTTGTTCGTCGGTTCCATGTCCGACCGCAGGATGATGTACATGGAGCGGAGGCTGGGCTGGGTGACGACCTCCACGTCGGGCGAAGTCTTGAGCGCGTCCACCTGATCGGGGGGCACGTTCTGCACGATGCCGACCTCCCCCGTCCGCAGGAGCGCAAGCCGGGTGGATGCCTCGCGCACCGGACGCGTGATGATCCGGCGCACCCGGGCCCGACCCGCCCAGGACCGGGGCATCGCTTCCAGCGTCAGGTGGTCATCCCGCACCCACTCCACGAATTTGTAGGACCCGGTGCCGATCGGGTTCCGGGCAAAGTACTGGTCCCCTTTCTCCCGGATGTACTTGGCCGGGACGATCCAGGCGGAGATGCCCGCCAGGCGCGCCAGCATCAGCGGGTCCGGACCCTTGGTGATGAGGCGCACCGTGTGCGGCTCCACCACGCGCACTTCGGTGAGGGTGGGGAACTTGCTCCGGCTGGGGTTGTTCTTCGCCGGGTCGATGATGCGGTCGAAGGTGAACTTCACGTCCTCCGCGGTGAAGGGATCGCCGTTGTGCCAGCGGACGTCACTCCGCAGCTTGAACTCCCAGGTGAGCGAGTTGGGATTGGACCAGGAGGTGGCGAGCCACGGAATGATGCGGTCATTGGCATCGCGCGTCACCAACGTGTCGAACAGGTGATAGTAGACGGTCTGCTCGTTGGACGACGTGAAGAACGGCGGATCCATCGTGGTCAGCTCCGCCCCGAACGCCACGACCACGGTGTCCGAGGCCGGAGCCGACTGCACCGCGGAACCCATCCCAATGATTAGAAGACCCGCCAGGAGCGCCACCAGCCCCCGCCAGCGTTGACCTCTCATCTGTCTCCCCTCCTTGTATCGCTGTGATGATGCCTTCCAGGGGTGTCGCCCACACCGCCGCCGTCAGGCTTCCCACCGGAGCATCGGATCGAAGACCTCGCGCAGCCAGTCCCCGAACAGGCTGAAGCCCAGCACCGTGACGAAGAGCGCCAGGCCTGGAAAGGCCGAAACCCACCAGGCCACGCTCACGATGTCCCGGCCGTCGGCCACCATTGTGCCCCAGGTAGGGATGCTGGGGGGCAGGCCCAGCCCCAGGAAACTCAAGGATGCCTCGGCAAGGATGATCTGGCCCATCTCGGCCGAGGCCACGATGATCGCCGATGGGAGCAAGTTCGGCAGGAAGTGCCGCACCAGAATCCGGCCGGTGCTCGCGCCGGTGGCCCGGGCCGCTTCCACGAACTCCCGCCGCCGCAGCACCAGCGCTTCGCCGCGCACGCTGCGCGAGTAGCTGACCCACCCCGAGATCCCGAGCGCGAAGACCAGGTTGCCAAACGCGGCCCCCAGGATGGCGACGATGGCCAGCGCCAGCACCAGAAAGGGCACCGCGTGCTGGAT
>JACQTN010000549.1 GCA_016210785.1 Armatimonadota bacterium | reverse complement strand
TGCCGGAAGAGCGCCTCCGCCCGATCCCACTCCTGCCGCTCCTCGTGGATGACGGCCAGCAGCCAGTAGGCGGAGCCCGCCCACTCGCTGCGCGGGTGCTCCTGCATCAGGCGGCGCAGCACCGCGTTGCCCGGATCGCGACGACCCATCCGCAGCAACGTCCGCCCCAGCCAGTACATGGCCGCGGGCTGGTGCTCGCCGGGCACGCCCACCGCCTGCGCCAGGGTGGCGCTGGCCTCCGCCGTGCGGCCCAGGGCGAACGCCGCCCGCCCCAGGCGGTAAGCGGCGTCGGCCGCCTGCGGCCCATTGGGGCGGGCGGCCAGGTAGGTACGCAGGGCGTCGGCGGCCTCGCGATAGGCCTGGCGCTGGAACAGTGCCAGGCCGCGCCGCAGGTGAAGCTCGGGAGAGAGGGCCGGAGACGGCACGCCGCGCCCCTTCAGGTGGCGCAGGCGCAGCAAAGCCTCCGCGGCGCGCGGGCTGCGGGGAAACGCCCACCACGCGGTGACGTACGCCCGTGCGGCCTCCTCGGAGCGACCCGCCGCCTCCTGCGCCTGCCCCAGCAACAGCCACGCCGCGTCGTCGTCGCCGCCGGGCAGGCGCAGCAACCGCCGCACGACCTCCACCGCCGCGGCGGCACGGCCGGCCTGCAGCAGCGCCGCGGCCTGACGATGCATGGCGCGGCGCGGCAGCGGTCCCTCGGGCACCGCGGCCGCCGCCTGGCCAAAGGCGTCCGCCGCCTCCTGGAACCGCTCCTGGCGAAATCGCGCCTCGGCCGCGTAGTACAGCGCATGGCCGGCGAGCAGCGCATGGCGGCGCGGCACGGTCAAAAGCGCGCGCTCCGCCTCCTCCGGCCGCCCCAGATTGAGCAGGCACACGCCGGTGATAAACGCGGCCCGGCCGCCGGCCAGGTCCTCCTGCGCCGCCGCGGCGCGAACGAGTTCTGTGGCCGCGTCGCACCGCGCGCGACGCACGTGCGCCGCCGCCTCGCCGATCGGGACGGCTCCCTGGGCCAGCACGCTGCCCCCGAGCGCCAGCAGCGCCACCGCGAAACCTGCCCATCGCAGCCCGGCGGTCAACGTCCTCATCATCCCGGTTACGCCAGCAGCATCTCCGCCGCGCGCGTCAGCACGTGTGCGGCGGTCCTCAGATGCTCCACCGGCACGAACTCGTCCACGGTGTGCGCCTGCTGGAAGAATCCGGGACCGTAGACGAAGCAGTGGGGGTTGTGCTGGATCACCGCCAGAATCGCGGCGTCGGTGTAGCCGCTGATCCCGGTGCGTTCCACGCGGGTGCCCGTGACCTCGCGGTGCGCCTCCGCCAGCGCCGTGCCCAGCGGTGAGCCGGCGGCCGCCTCCACCGCCGGCCGGTAGGCGCTGAACTGCTCCACGGCAAAGGTGACGCCGGGCACGGCCTGCGCGGCCTCCCGCGCCGCCTCCTGGAGCAACGCCTCCACGTCGGGCACGCCCACCGGCGGCGCCAGCCGGCAGTCCACCTCCGCGGTGCAGAACTCCGGCACCACGTTGGTCTTGATGCCGCCGGCGACGCGGCCGATGGTGACGGTGGAGCCGCCAAGCAGCGGGTGGCCGCCCGGAAGCCCGTCAAAGCGCCGCTTCACCCGCGCCACGAACTCCGCCATGCCGTGAATCGCATCCGCGCCCACCTGCGGGGCACCGGCGTGCGCCGCCCTGCCGCGCGCTGCCACCTTGTACCACATCACGCCTTTGTGAGCCACGATCAACTGCAGGGCCGACGGCTCTGGCGCCAGCACCAGCGCGTCCACAGGCAGATACTCCCGCTGCGCCAGCGCCGTGGCGCCCATCATGTGCGGGCCTTCCTCATCCATGGTGGCGCACAGCAGGAAGTCGCGGGCCGCGCGCGGGTGCGCCGCAAGCGCGGCCTTGAAGGCCACCATGGCCGCGGCGAGCCCCCCCTTCATGTCCGTGGTGCCGCGCCCGTACATCCGCCCGTCCTTCACCGCGCCCCCGAAGGGGTCCACCGTCCACCCCTCCCCGGCGGGCACCGTGTCCATGTGAGCCACGTACGCCAGCGGTGGGGCGCCGCCGCGGCCGCGCAGCCGGCCGATGACGTTGGGTCGACCCGGCGCCACTTCTTCCACCATCACCTCCACATCGAGCCGCCCGAGCCAGTCCGCCACGAAGCGGGCGCATGCCTCCTCCGTGCCGGTGGGGTTCTCCGACGGGATGCGCACCAGCGCCGCCGTCAGATCCACAACCTCGTCAACACCAGACGTCACGATTCCCTCCCCGCTTCCCGTCATGCATCATTTATTCGGGGCGCGGGTCCGATATCCCCCGGGGCGGAAGCGAAATCGCGCATCGCGCGGGCGGTGCGTGAGTGGTGCCGTACGGAGCCGGTGCCGACGGGGCGATGTCGGTGAGGGCGATGCCGGTGGAAACAGCGAGGGGACTGCGGGCAATCACGGGGCGGCACCGACAGGCCTGCCGCACACATGCACGTCTGTCAGGACGGGACGGGCAAGGCCGGGGGGGCCTCCAGCGCCACCACGCACTCCACGTGGTAGGTCTGCGGGAAGAGATCGAGGGGCTGCACCGACGTGATGGCGTACCCCGCATTCACCAGCACCCGCAGGTCGGGCGCGAGCGTGGTGGGGTTGCACGAGACGTAGATGGCCCGCCGCGGCGCCGCCTCCACCACGCGCCGCATCACCCGCTCGCCGGCCCCCGAGCGCGGCGGGTCCAGCAGCAGCAGGTCGGGCCGGCCGATGCGCTCGATCAGCGCGGGCAGCCCCCGGCGCGCGTCGCCCACCTCGAACTCCGCGTTGGTGATCCCGTTGAGCCGCGCGTTCTCCCGCGCGGCCTCCACGGCGGCGGGCACCACCTCGATCCCATGCACGGAGGCGGCGCCGCGCGCCAGCAGCAGGGCGAACGTCCCCACCCCGCAGTACAGGTCCACCACGGGCCCGGTGCCCGCCAGCGCCGCGGCCGCCCGCACGCTGGCCACCATCTTCTCCGCCTGCGCCGTGTTGGTCTGGAAGAACGTCTCCAGCCCGATGCGAAACGTGAGTCCGCCCAGCCGCTCCTGGATGAAGGGACGCCCGTGCAGCACCTCTACCCGCTCCGGCGTCACGGCATCTCCCAGCGATGGGTTGACGCCCCACAGGACGCTGGCGATCTCCGGGTGGCCGGACGCCAGGAGGCCGGCGAACTCGCGCGCCTGCGGGAACTCGCCGGCACTGGTGATGATCGCCACCATGAACTCGCCCGTCTGCTTCCCTTCTCGGACGACCAGGTGCCGCAGCAGCCCGGCGTGGGTGCGCGGGTTATAGCAGGTGAGCCCGTGCGCCGTGACGAACTCCCGCACCTCCCCCAGCAGCGCGGTGGTGAGCGGCGACTGCAGCAGGCAGCTCTCGATCCCCACGATGCGGTCGAACGCCCCACGGCGGTGGAGGCCCAGCAGGCCGTCGGGCGCGAAGGTGAACTCCATTTTGTTCCGGTAGTACCAGGGGTCGTCCGCCGCGACGACGGGATGCACGGGGAGATCGCGCAACCCGGCCAGGTGCGCCAGGCTCTCCCGCACGATCGCCTCCTTGGCCGCGGCCTGCGCCGCATACGGAATGTGCTGCCACAGACATCCCCCGCAGGGGCCGAAGTACGGGCAGGGCGGCGCGGCGCGCGCTGGCGACGGCTCCACCACTTCCACCAGCGCCGCCTCCGCGTAGTTACGCTTCACTTTGACCAGGCGCGCCCGCACCACGTCGCCCGGCGCGGTGTCGGGGACGAAGACGACGTACCCGTCCACGCGCCCCACGCCGCGCCCGCCGTAGCTGAGGCGGTCCACGCGCACCGTGACCTCTTGCTGCCGCCGGAAGGCCACTGCCTCAGGCATAGGGGACCTTCTCCAACTCCTCCGCCAGCGTTGCCGCCAGCGGGGCGATGGTCTGGTGGTCGAAGGCAAAGCGCGCTCCCGCGGCCTGGAACAGGTCAGGCAGAGACCGGCTGCCGCCCAGCGCCAGCGCCTGGCGGTAGCGCGCCACCGCGTCGCGGTCGTCGTCGCGCGACCGCAACCAGATCTGCAGCGCGCCCACCTGGGCGATGCCGTACTCGATGTAGTAGAAGGGCACCAGGAAGAAGTGGAGCTGGCCGTGCCACAGGTATCCCAGCGGCTCTTCCAGCCCCGACCAGTCCACGCCGCGGTGGAAGCGGCGGTAGGTGCGCACCCAGGCCTGCCGCCGCTCCTCGGGCGTGTGCTCCGGGTGGGCGTAGATCCAGTGCTGGAAGGCATCCACCGTCGCGACCCACGGCAGGATGCGCACCACGTCCTCCAGACGTTCCCGGTACGCGCGCCGGCGGTCATCCGCGTCGGTGTAGATGGCGTCCAGGTGCGGCAGGGTCAGCAGCTCCATGCCCATGGAGGCCACCTCGGCGAACTCCACGGGGGGGGTGCGGTACTCCAGGAGCGGCTCCTCGCGCACCGCCAGCGCGTGCACCGCGTGCCCGGACTCATGCAGGAT
>JACQTN010000566.1 GCA_016210785.1 Armatimonadota bacterium | reverse complement strand
CTCGTCCACGATGAACAGCCCCATCGTCTCGTCGAAGGCCTCCAGCAGCGTGTTGATGTAGAGGCCGGTGATCTCGTTGATCGGGAGGAAATAGGTGGTGCCGGGTGCGTAGAGCGACCAGCGGTTGATGTTGAAGTTGTAGCCGGGTTCCACCGGCGCGGCGGCGCGCCCGGCAGCGATTTTGATCCGGCTGCGCCGGTAGAGTTCCGTGAGGGCCCTCTGCCGTGCCAGCCGGCACAGATCCGGAATGTCCGTCGGCGCAAAATCCTGCGGACGCCTCAGCAGATATGTTGCGTCGTCCCGGGCGACGATGAGGGCGGCGGCATGGATGGCGTCGGGGCTGGCGATGGTGCGGCCCATCAGGCCGGCGAGCATGCTGCCGCCCTGGCCGGTGCCGTAGGAGAGATCGGCGAGCCCGGTGATGCCGCACGCGGCAAACGCCAGGGCTGCCTCTTCTTCCTCACGGAGGGGGAGCGGCGCGTGCCGGCTGTGATGCGCCAGAGGCCCGTGCTCGATCTTCATGCCGAGGCCGAAACGGCGGGAGCGGCGGCTGACCAGGGCGCTGAGCGGCGGATACTGCGCCAGATGCTGGAACGGCGCGGGTGCGTCCACAGTGAGCCCCCCTTGCGGCCCGGTGTATGTGCGGGGGTTACTCCCCCTGGATGATAGCGCGGGAAACCAGCGGGAATCAATCGCATTCGTCACGTTGTCTGAAGGTCACAAGACGCGCGCGCAGAAAAGGGAACCCATAGAGGTCGCGGCGCCGGCGGCCCGGGGGGAGCTGCATGAGCATTCTTCCTCGCGGTACCGTCACGTTTCTCTTCACGGACATCGAGGGCAGTACCCGGCTCTGGGAAGCACATCCGGATATGATGGGCGCTGCCCTTGCCCGCCACGATGCGCTTCTTCAGGAAGCCATCCACAGCCACGCAGGCCACGTCTTCAAAGCCGTGGGCGATGCCTTCCACGCGGTCTTTGCCGACGCGGTGGACGCGCTCGCGGCGGCACAGGCGGCGCAGCGGGCGCTCCGGGCTGAGGCCTGGCAACTCCCCGGGGGGCTGCGCGTGCGCATGGCGCTCCATACCGGCACGGCCGAAGTCCGTGAGGGCGACTACTTCGGGCCGACGCTCAACCGGGTCGCCAGGCTCCTGGCTGGTGGGCATGGCGGCCAGGTGCTTCTTTCAGACGCGACGCGCGCACTGGTCGAGCCCGACCTGCCAGCGCCGGCCGGTCTGCGTGATCTGGGACTCCACCGGCTGCAAGACCTGTCTCACCCGCAGCGGATCTTTCAACTTATCGCCCCTGACCTTCCATCGGACTTTCCTCCACTGCGGACCCTGGATACTCTGCCGAATAACCTGCCGCGGCCGCTCACCAGCTTCATCGGTCGTGAGCGGGAGATCGCGGAGATCAAGGGGCTGCTGTCCACCGCCCGTCTCGTCACGCTGACAGGGCCTGGAGGCTCGGGAAAGACCCGGCTTGCCGTTCAGGTGGCGGCCGAACTTCTGAGCCGGTTCCCCGATGGGGTCTGGCTGGTGGAGCTTGCGGCGCTGAGAGACTCCTCCCTCGTCCCTCATGCCCTGGCGTCGACCGTCCGTGTACGGCAGGAGATGGGCGCGCCGCTGCTGACCACGCTTGCGGACGCCCTCCGCCCGAGGCACCTTCTGGTTGTCCTCGACAACTGCGAGCACCTCCTGTCCGCGTGCGCCCATCTGGCTCACCCGTTGCTGAGCCGGTGCCCGCACCTGCGCATCCTGGCCACGAGCCAGCAGGGGCTGGGCATCGCAGGCGAGGTCAGCTATCGTGTCCCATCGCTCTCTCTTCCGGATCCCGGGCAGCTGCCCGACCTGGCAGAGCTTGAGCAGTTCGAGGCGGTCCGTCTCTTTGTTGACCGGGCCCTGTTGAGCTCTCCGCGATTTGCCTTGACGCGTGAGAATGCTTCGGCCGTCGCGCAGGTCTGCAGCCGGTTGGACGGGATTCCGCTGGCCGTCGAGCTGGCCGCCGCGCGGGTCAAGGGCATGCCGGTACAGGAGATCGCCTCCAGACTGGATGATCGCTTCCGGCTGCTGACCAGGGGTGACCCCACGGCGCTCCCCCGGCATCAAACGCTGCGGGCCGCTCTGGAGTGGAGTGACGACCTGCTCTCGGAAGAAGAACGAACGCTGTTGCGTCGCCTGTCGGTGTTCGCTGGCGGATTTGTCATCGAAGGGGTGGAGGCCGTCTGTGCCGGGAGCGGGGTAGAGCCTCCCGACGTCGTGGACTTGCTCACCCGGCTGGTGGATCGGTCCCTCGTCCAGTTCGATGAACAGAGCGGGCGGTACCGGCTATTGGAGACGGTTCGGCTGTATGCGCTGGAACGGCTTCAGCAGTGGGAGAAGACGCGGCGCCGACACCGCGATTGGTTCCTGCGTCTGGCCGAGATGGCCGAACCCGAGCTGCAGGGACCGCAACAGGCGGTCTGGCTGAGCCGGCTGGAGGTCGAGCGCGACAACCTCCGGGCCGCCCTGGAGTCGAGCAGGGCCGAAGACGTGGAGGCCTTTCTCCGGCTGGCCGGGACCTTGTGGTTCTTCTGGCAGGTGCGCGGGTACTGGCAGGAGGGACGGGAGTGGCTGGAGGGCGCGGTGTCTGCCAGCAGTGGCCTGACCACGCACCTGCGCGTGAAGGTGCTCAACGGCGCCGCCTACCTGGCGTTCTTCCAGGGGGACACCGCACGGACAGAGACTCTGGGCCAGGAGAGCCTGGCCCTGGCACGGCAACTGGGAGACAGGCGGGGCACGGCGTCCTGCCTCAACGTCCTCGGACTGGCGGCCTGCCGCATCGAGAAGTACGGACGGGCCAAGACTCTGGGTGAGGAGAGCCTGGCCCTCAGCCGTGAGGCCGGTGACAGGCTGGGCGTGGCCGCGGCGCTGGCCGTGCTGGGTTTCGTGGCCCGTGGAGAACGCGATTACGCGCGGGCCTGGGCGATGCTGGAGGAGAGCGCCGGCCTGTTCCGTGCGTTGGGCGACGGCCTGAGCACGGCCCTGGTCCTCAGCAACCTGGGACTGGTCGCGCGAGACCAGGGACGGTATCACGAGGCCTCCAAGATCCTTGAGGACACCCTCAAGCAGTTCCAGGACCTGCGTGACAGGTTCGGGATTGCCTTCACCCTGAACAACCTGGCCATCGTGGCCTGGAATCAAGGGGACCACCTGGCGGCGGAGGCCTTCTTCAAGGAAAGCTTGAGGCTGCGAAGGCAGTTGGAGGAGAAGCGGGGCATCGCCACATGCCTGGTAGGCCTTGCGGCCATCGCCGGAGCGCGCAGCGAACCGCAGCGCGCGGCGACGCTTTTTGGTGCTGCCGAAGTGCTGCGGGAAAGCAGGGGCATGCCGCTTCCGCCGTTCCTTCGCGAGGACTATGAACGGTGCGTGGCCGATGTCCGCGGCGCGCTGGACGAACACACCTTCCGAACAACCTGGGCTCAGGGACGAGCCATGACGCTGGAGCAAGCCGTCGACTACGCGCTACGTTAGGACGTTGCGCCGGCCGCTCAGGTCGCCCGCAGCCGCGGATCCAGAATGTCCCTCAGGCCATCCCCCAGCAAGTTGAACCCCAGCACCGCCATCATGATAGCCAGCCCCGGAAAGACCGCCACCCACGGCGCGCTCTCCATGTACCTGCGGCCGGTGCCCAGCATGGTCCCCCACGACGGGTCCGGCGGCTGCGTGCCCAGGCCCAGGAAGCTCAGGGCCGCCTCGGCCAGAATCGCCGTGGACAGGTTCAGCGTGGTCTGCACGGTGATGGGCGCGGCGATATTGGGCAGGACGTGTACCCGCATGATCCGCGCATCGCTTGCCCCGAGCGCTCGGGCCGCCGTCACGTACTCGTGCTGCAGCACCGACAGCACCGTCCCCCGAGCGAGACGGGCGAAGGTCGGCGTGTACACGATCCCGATCGCGATGGTGGCGTTGGTGAGGCTGGGACCAAGGATGCCCGTAATGGCGATGGCCAGGATGAGCGCCGGGAACGAGAAGATGATGTCCATGACCCGCATCGCCAGGTGGTCCATCCGCCCACCGAAGTAGCCGGACAACAGCCCGATCGCCACGCCGGCGGTGAGCGCGATGCCCACGGCGACCAGCCCCACGAAGATGGAGATGCGGCTGCCGTAGATGATGCGGCTCAACATGTCGCGGCCGAACTCGTCGGTGCCCAGCAGGTGGGCGGGGCTGGGCGGCTGGAGCCGCTGGGCGATCTGGGCGGCCGGCCGGTAGGGCGCCAGGAGCGGGGCCAGCAGCGCCACCGCGACCAGCGTTCCGATAAGCGCGGCGCCCATCGCGCCGATGGGGTGACGCAGAAAGAGCCGCCGCAGCCAAAGATTGTCACGCATCGCAAAGACTGCTACGCGTGGCGCGCGCTACTGCGCATGCCGCGTACCCCGACGCGCGGCGGATGCCTTGCCTCATGGCGGAAACCTGGTCTGTGCCGTCCGCGCTACCCATAGCGGATGCGCGGGTCCAGGTACCCGTAGAGCATGTCCACCGCGAGATTGATCCCTACGAACGCCACCGCCGAGAAGAGCACCGCGGCCTGGATCACCGGGTAGTCCCGGTGTCCCACACCGTTGATGAGCAGCGAACCCATGCCCGCGATGCCGAAGACCTGCTCCGTGATCACCACCCCGCCCAACAGGTAGCCGGCCTGGATGCCGATGACGGTGACCACGGGGATGAGCGCGTTGCGCAGCGCGTGGTGGGCCACCACCAGCCGCTCGCCCAGGCCCTTGTCCCGCGCCGTGCGCACTAACTCCTGGCCCAGGACCTCCAGCATGGAGGACCGGGTCATGCGCATCACCACCGCCATCAGCGAGGTGGCCAGCGTGACGGCCGGCAGGACCATCTGCGCCAGGTTGGCGCGGGGATCCTCCAGCAGCGAGACGAACGTCATGGGCGGGAACCAGTTGAAGTAGCGGGCGGCCACCAGCAGCAGCAGGATCGCCAGCCAGAAGTTCGGGATGGACAGGCCGAGCAGGCCCAGTACCCGTGCGCCGAGGTCGAATGCGGAGTTGCGCCGCACTGCCGAGATGATCCCGAGCGGCAGCGCGGCCGCAACACACAGCAGGATGGACAGGCCTGCGAGTTCCAGGCTGATGGGCAGCCGGCCGCCGATAACCTGCAGCACCGGTTGGTTGGTGCGGATGGAACGGCCCAGATCCCCGCGGAGGATGCCGCCCAGCCAGCGCACATACTGCACGGGAATGGGGACGTCGAGGCCGAACTGCGCCTCCAGGGCTTGCCGCGCTTCAGGAGGAAGGGCGATCTCGGGCGAGGTCAGGACGTCCACAGGCCCGCCCGGCAGCAGGCGCAGCATGAGGAAGATGAGCACAGACGCGCCGACCAGGGTGGGCAACACCATCACCACCCTGGTCAGCAGGTAACGCCGCATGCGGCCCTCGATGCCGGGAACGCTCCCGGTGATCCGCGCCCCAAGACCCGGGCTGGCGCTCGCGGTCTCTAGTCCCGGTCCAGCCAGGTCTCCCGGAAGAACTCCCGCGAGTCGCTGAACATAGGCACGTAGCCCTTCACGCGCTTGCGGATGGCCTCCGCCTTGTAACTGGTGTAGAGCGGGATGTAGGGCACCTCGGTGTAGAGAATCTGTTGCAGCTCGGTGTACAGGCGCTTTCGCTCGCGGAGGTCGGCGGAGGTGACCGCCCGGTCCATCAGGTCGTCCACCTTCGGGTTGAGGTAGCCGGGGTTGTTGCGGTCCTTGCTGTGGTAGTAGAAGCGGAAGTAGCCGTCCGGGTCGTGCCGGAAGACGAAGGCGGTGATGGACAGGTCGTAGTTGTGCCCGCCCCCGACCCCCGTCTCCCGCACAAACTGCCCCCACTCCATCTGCACGATCTGGGCGTCGATGCCCACCAGCGTCAGGTTAGCGGCGCTCACGACGGCAGAGGAGACGAACGCAGCGTACAGCGGCGACGCCG
>JACQTN010000542.1 GCA_016210785.1 Armatimonadota bacterium | reverse complement strand
TGGTGTCCGCCGTCCGCGGCGTCGAGGCGGCGCTGGGGGACGGGCGCAAGCGCCCGAGACCCTGCGAGGTGGAGACCGCTGTGGTCGCACGCCGGAGCCTGGTGGCCGCGGTGGATATTCCCCGGGGAACGGCGCTGACGGAAGCGATGATCGGCGCCAGGCGGCCGGGAACCGGGCTGCCTCCCGCCATGCGTCCCTACCTGGTGGGGCGCACGGCCCGGCGGGATATCCCGGCCGGCACCCTGCTCGGCCTGGACATGCTGGCGTGAGGACCATCGGCGTCGTCACGGTCGGCCGCTCCGACTACGGGATCTACCTGCCGATCCTGCGGGAGATTCAGGAGCAGCCGGACCTGCGGCTGCACCTCATGGTGTCCGGCATGCATCTCTCGCCGGAGTTCGGCCTCACCGTGGAGGTCATCGAGGCCGACGGGTTTGTGATCGGCGACCGCGTGGAGATGCTGCTGTCGTCCGACACCCCGGAGGCCATCGCGAAGTCCATGGGGCTTGGCACCATCGGGTTTGCCCAGGCCTACGCCCGGTGCCGTCCCGATATCCTGGTCGTCCTGGGGGATCGCTTCGAGATGCACGCCGCGGCACTGGCGGCGCTTCCCTTCAAGATCCCCATCGCTCACATTCACGGCGGCGAGATCACCGAGGGCGCTATCGACGACGCGCTGCGCCACGGCCTGACCAAGCTGGCCCATCTGCACTTCGTGGCCACCGAGGAGTACGCCAGGCGCGTGCGCCAGATGGGCGAGGAACCGTGGCGCGTGGTGGTCTCCGGGGCGCCCAGCCTGGATAATCTAGGCGGGATCACGCTGCTGGAGCCGCAAGACCTGGCCGCGCGCTACGGCCTGCCCCTCGACGAGCCGCCCCTGCTGGTGACCTACCACCCCGTGACGCTGGAGTACGAGCAGATCGAGTGGCAGGTCCGGGAGTTGCTGGGCGCGCTGGAGACCTTCGACCTCCCCGTGATCTTCACGAGGCCCAACGCGGACACCGGCGGGCGGATCATCGCCCGCCTGATCCGGGAGTACATCGAGGCCCGCCCTGGGGCGCGCCTGGAGGACACCCTGGGGACCCAGGCGTACTTCAGCATGATGGCCGCGGCCGCGGTCATGGTGGGCAACTCCTCCAGCGGGATCATCGAGGCTCCCTCCTTCGGCACGCCCGTGGTCAACATCGGGTCCCGCCAGGCGGGACGCATCCGGGCGCCGAACGTGATCGACGTGGGGTATGAGCGGGGCGAGATCGCCGTGGCGATCCGCAGGGCTCTCAGCCCCGAGTTTCGCCGGTCTCTCCAGGGCATGAAGAACCCGCACGGCGATGGGCACGCCGCGGAGGTGATTGTGCGCCGTCTCAGAGAGGTCTCCCTGGATCGCCGGCTGATCGTGAAGCGCTTCGTGGACGGCCCTCCGCCGTAACCCGGCGGGGCCGCGGGAAGGTGTCCTCATGACGGCCGGCGGACCGCTGTGTGTCGTTCTGGGAGGTGGGGGGCACGCCCGCGTGGTCCTGGACTGCCTGATCTCCAGCGGCGTCGCCCGGCCCTACGCCGTCCTGGATCGCGATCGGGCCCTGTGGGGAACCGAGCTGATGGGGGTGCCCATCCTGGGGGGAGACGAACTGTTGTCGGAGCTGGCGCAGGGAGGCGTGACCGGTTTCGTCGTGGGCCTGGGCGGCGCGGGCGACAACGGACCCCGCCGCCGGCTCTATGAGCTGGGCCTGGCGCACCGTCTGGCCCCCGTGACCGTCTGCCACCCGTCGGCGGTATGCTCGCGCTGGGCCACGCTGGGGGAAGGGTCGGTGTTGCTGCCCGCCGCCATCGTCAACGCGGGGGCCGTGCTGGGCGCGAACGTCATCGTCAACACCGGGGCCATCGTGGAGCATGACTGCGTGATCGGCGACCACGTGCACGTGGCCACCGGAGCCCGCCTGGCCAGCACGGTGCGCGTCGGTGCCGGGGCCCACATCGGGGCCGGCGCAACCGTGCGCCAGTGCCTGTCCATCGGCGAAGGGGCGGTGGTGGGGGCGGGGGCCGTGGTGGTCAAGGATGTTCCGCCGTGGACGGTGGTGACCGGCGTGCCCGCCAGGCCTCTGCGCCGGCAGGACGCCACGCGGCACGGGACCGGGGGGTTGACCACATGACCGTGCGCATCATACCCCGGCTGGACATCAAGGGTCCCAACCTGGTCAAGGGCATCCACCTGGAGGGGCTGCGCGTGCTGGGCCGGCCGGAGTGGTTTGCCCGCTATTATTACGAACAGGGCGCGGACGAACTGGTCTACATGGATGTGGTCGCCAGCCTGTACCAGCGGAACAGCCTGCTGGACATCATCGCCCGTACCTCCAGGGAGATCTTCATCCCGTTGACCGTGGGGGGAGGGCTGCGGACCATTGAGGATATCCGGACGGTGCTCCGGGCGGGCGCGGACAAGGTCTCGCTGAACACGGCGGCCATCCGCCGTCCCGAGCTGATCCGGGAGGCCTCGCGGCGGTTCGGCTCGTCCACCATCCTGGTGTCCATCGAGGCCATCCGGAAACCCGATGGCCGCTACGAAGCCTACACCGACAACGGCCGGGAGCGCACCGGGGTCGACGCCATGGAGTGGGCGGTGCGGGCCGCGGAGTTGGGGGCCGGCGAACTCATGGTGACCTCCATCGACCGCGAGGGAACCGGGAAGGGGTTTGATTTGGAGCTGACCCGGACGATCGCCGGATCGGTCTCCATCCCGGTCATCGCCTGCGGCGGCGCGGGTACCGTGGACCACGTGACCCGGGTGGTGAAGGAGGGTAAGGCCGATGCGGTCTGCCTGGCGTCCATCCTTCACTATCGCGCCGTCAGGCTCCACGACTTCGCCGCGGAGATTCGGGGCGAGGGCAACGTCGAGTACCTGAAGGCCAGGCGAGGATTCTCGAAGATCCAGGACACGACCCTTCCGGACGTGAAGAAGTATCTGACGGAGCAGGGCATTGCCTGCCGCATGCCGACGGGGGAGGTCTGCCATGCGTGAGTCCGGCCCGGCCCGGGTGGCCATCGTCGACTATGGCATGGGGAACCTGTTCAGCATCAAGCACGCGTGCGCGTTTGCGGGCCTGCAAGCGGTCATCACCGCGGCCGGGGAGGAGATCGTGGCGGCGGACGCGGTGATCCTGCCGGGCATGGGCGCGTTCGGCGATGCCATGCAGATCCTGAGGGATCTGGACCTGGTAGAGGTCCTGCGCGACGTGGCGCAGTCGGGCAAGCCGTTGCTGGGCGTCTGCCTGGGCATGCAGCTCCTGATGGCCGAGAGCTTCGAATTCGGCAGGCACCAGGGACTGGGGATCATCGAGGGCGACGTGGTGTCCCTCCAGGAGGGCATGGACGGGGCGCGGAGGCTGAAAGTGCCCCAGGTGGGATGGAATCGCGTCTGGCGGACCGGCCAGGCCGCCGGCGAAGGCGCCGCGTCACCCGCGTGGAGAGATACGCTGCTCGACAGCCTGTCCGACGGAGAGTTCATGTACTTCGTGCATTCGTTCTATCCCCGGCCCGCCGATCCGGGGGTGACGCTGTCCCTGACCCGCTACGGGCCCGTGGAGTTCACCTCCAGCCTCGCGCGCGGGAACGTCTTCGCCTGCCAGTTTCACCCCGAGCGGAGCGGACCCCAGGGGCTGCGCATCTATCGGAACCTCGCCGCCCGCATCACGGCGGCGGCGGTGGGCCGGGCGCCGGGTCCCACGAGCTGAAGCGGGTACATCCTGCCGGGCATGATGGTCGGATGGGAGGGACAACGGTGAGCAGGGTCGAGCGTGAGGCAAAGGTGTACGCCAGGTACGGGCTGCCCGAGCAGGTCGTCTTCTGCACGTGCTGCGTAATGTCCAACCAGCGGCCGTCCTCGTCGGTGGAGTTCAAACATACCAGGGACCGCAAGCACAGCACGCTGCACATCGACGAGGAGGGCGTGTGCGACGCCTGCCGGTTTGCCGAGCAGAAGGAGCAGATCGACTGGGAGCAGCGGGAGCGGGAGCTCGTGGCGCTGCTGGACCGGCACCGCCGCCACGACGGCTACTACGACTGCATCGTCCCGGGGAGTGGCGGCAAGGACAGCGGCTACGCCGCCCACGTGCTCAAGTACAAGTACGGGATGCATCCTCTCACGGTGACGTGGCCGCCCATCCTGTACACCGACATCGGCTGGAAGAACATCCGCAACTGGATCGAAGTGGGCGGGTTCGACAACGTGACCTTCAAGCCCAACGGGCGGGTGCACCGGCTGCTGACCAGGCTGGCCATCGAGAACCTCCTCCACCCGTTCCAGACCTTCATCCTGGGGCAGAAGAATCTGGCGCCGAAGATGGCCCTGAAGCACCAGGTCCCGCTGATCTTCTACGGCGAGAACGAGGCCGAGTACGGGAACCCCATCGCCGACACGGCCACGTCGCTGCGGGACAAGTCCTACTACACCATGCACGATCCCTCCGAAGTCTATCTGGCCGGCGTGTCCCTGCCCGAGCTCATGGAGAAGTACGAGCTGTCCCTCAACGATCTCGCGGCCTACCTCCCCGCCGACCATCGGGAGCTGGAGCGGTCCGGGATCGCGGTGCACTACCTGGGCTACTACCTGAAGTGGACGCCGCAGGAGAGCTACTACTACGCGGTGGAGCACACGGGATTCGAGGCCAACCCCTTCCGCACCGAGGGGACGTACAGCAAGTACAACAGCCTGGACGACCGGATCGACGGGCTCCACTACTACACCACGTTCATCAAGTTCGGGCTGGGCCGGGCCAGCTACGACGCCTCCCAGGAGATCCGCAACAGGCATCTCACGCGGGAGGAGGGCGTGGCGCTGGTCCGCAGGTTCGACGGGGAGTTCCCGGAGAAGTACTTCCAGGAGGTCATGGACTACATCGACATGCGCCCGGAGCGCTTCATGGAGCTGTGCGACCAGTTCCGGTCGCCGCACCTGTGGATGAAGGAGAACGGGGAGTGGAGGCTTCGCCACCAGGTGTCTTGAGGCACGGCGCGGGCCTCCCGGGTCTGGGAGAGGGAGCGGCGGGCTTCCCGCGAAGATAATAAGATTATGTACACCGATCTCACCACATTCTGCATCGCGCAGGGGAGGACGATTCGTGAGGCCATGGCCCTCATGGACACCAACCGGTACGGCATCGTGCTGGTGGTGGACGGGGAGCGGCGCCTGGTGGCCACCGTCACCGATGGCGACATCCG
>JACQTN010000548.1 GCA_016210785.1 Armatimonadota bacterium | reverse complement strand
TGCGTGCGTCATCGAGAGAGAGATACGGTGACCAGCCGTTGCCCTCTTCGACCAGCTCGACATCCACCTCTGCCGCGTACGGGCCCTCGCGGACGAACTTGGTATGACGCCTCGTGTTCATTGCCTCCTCCGCCGGAAATCCTCAGCCCAGCGAGCCGGCTCCGGTCGATAGGCAGTAACCAGCACCGCCGGCGACGTCTGCCCTCTCGGGATACCCCAGACTACGTGGATTGGACTTCCCCTTCTATCCCACTGAAGGACGAGAGCACACGGCCCCTTGGGGTAGGTGGGGTAGTCCTCAACCACGACTGCGGCTCCGACACCGTCGATCACCTCACCGGTAAGGATACCATCCTCCGCCATCTCGTCGTATCCGTGCGCCGAGATCCGAACCTCCCCGTCATGGACGAGGTCGACGATCCGACGAAACGTATCGCTCATCTTGTGATCGCGTCCGCTTCGTAGTGCGTGACTTTGCCCTTTCAAGGGCGAACTCGTGACTAGACCGATCAGCTTAACACACCGGATGTGTCAGCCTAACCCGGCAACTCCCGACGACGTCTCCTTCGCAATCGCAGGCGCAATCAGGATTCCGCCGGTTCCTGTACGGCCGCTCGTCAAGTATTATACTACGTGGTCTGTCCGCGACGCTCGAGTCTCTGCTTACCGCCCTGCCCCAGGACCCCACCCCCACGCCGAAGAACACAAAACAAGACGGGAACGAGAGCGGTAGTGCACCGCTGGACAACGGGAGGCTCGTGCGATGCGCTTCGACTTCTTGCAGGAAGAACTGGGCCGCCTGCGGCAGGAGGGCCGCTACATCGTCACCCGCGAGTTGCAGAGCCCGCAGGGACCGCGTGCCCGCGTGGACGGCCGCCAGGTCATCGTGCTGTGTGCCAACAACTACCTCAACCTGGCCGCCCACCCGAAGGTGCGCGAGGCGGCCCGCCGGGCCATCGAGGAGTGGGGCGTCGGGCTGGGATGCGGCCGCATCGTCTGCTCCATGACGGTGCAGCGCGAGCTGGAGCGGCGCCTGGCCGCCTTCAAGCACACCGAGGCGGCGCTGGTCTTCCAGACCGGCTACGATACCAACCTCTCCGCCATCTGGACCCTCACCGGCCCGGACGACGCGGTGGTCAGCGACGAGCTGAACCACGCCAGCATCATCGATGCCATCCGCATGGCCCGCCCGCCCAAGCGCTACGTTTATCCCCACAAGGACATGGGCGGACTCGAGGAGGCGCTGCGCAAGTCCCGCGCCGACGGTACCCGCCGCGTCTTCGTCATCACCGACGGCGTCTTCAGCATGGACGGCGACATCGCGCCTCTCCCGGGGATCGTGGCGCTGGCGGAGCGCTACGAGGCCTACACCTACGTGGACGACGCCCACGGCGACGGAGTGCTGGGCCCCACCGGGGCCGGGATCGCCGAGCACTTCGGCCTGCACGGCCGCGTGGACGTGGAGATGGGCACGCTGTCCAAGGCGTTCGGCGGCGTGGGCGGGTTCATCGCCGGACCCGGCACGCTGATCGAGTACCTGTTCCAGCGCAGCCGGCCCTTCCTGTTCAGCACGGGCCACCTGGCCCCGCCCATCGCCGCGGCCCTCATCGCCGGCCTGGAGGTACTGCGCACGGAACCCGAGATCCTGCACCGGCTGTGGGACAACGCGCGCACCTTTCGGGAGGGCCTCCGGCAGGCCGGGTTCGACACCGGGGGCAGCGAGACGCCTATCATCCCGGTGATCGCAGGCGAGGCGGCGAAAGCCACCCAGCTCAGCAGGCGCCTGCTGGAGGAAGGCGTCTTCGTGCAGGCGTTCAGCTACCCGGTGGTGGCGCAGGGGAAGGCCCGGGTCCGGTGCATCCTGTCCGCGGGCCACACGGCCGACGACCTGGCCGAGGCCCTGGATGCCTTCCAGCGGGTGGGCCAGGAGCTCCGTATGATCTAGCTGGACCGCATAACCCGGGCGGGTCGCCCGGGCGCGCGGCCCCGCAGGTGTGATGCGGGCGGTGTCGAACGTAGATACGGTCGAACTGCACCGACCAGATCTCATGACAAGGCGGTGATCAATAGATGCGAGCACACGTACGCATCCTGGTGAGTCTGCTCGTCGCCGGGACGCTGGCGCTGGGCGTCGCCCTCCCCGCCACACAGGGTGCCACCGACCGCAACACTCTGGTGATCGCCCAGAACACCGGCGATCTCATCACCATGGACCCGGCGGTCGTCTACGAGGTCATCGGCGCCGTCATCGTGGACCAGCTCTACGACAACCTGGTGGAGCTGGTGATGGAGCGAGGCACGATGGCGGTCAAGCCGGAGCTCGCGGAGAAGTTCACGCGTTCAGAGGACGGGAAGACCTGGACCTTCACCCTGCGGCCCAGGCTGCAGTTCCCCAGCGGGCGCCCCATCAACGCCGAGGCGGTCGTCTACTCCCTGCGCCGCGCCGTGAGGATGAACAAGACGCCGGCCTGGGTGATCACCCAGCTCGGCTTCACCGCGCAGAACGCGGACCAGACCATTCGCGCCCTCGACGAGCACAACGTGCAGCTCACGCTCAGCCATGCCTTCGCGCCCAACCTGGTGCTCTCAGTGCTCGCCTTCCCCGTGGCCGCGGTGGTCGACCCCTCGGTGGTGGAGCAGCACCTGCGCGACGGGGAGTGGGCCACCAACTGGATGAAGGACCACAGCGCGGGCTCCGGACCGTACCGGCTCATCCGCTGGGAGCGCAACGAGATCGTGGATCTCATCGTCAACGAACGGTACTGGAAAGGCGTGCCGCCCGTCAAGCGTATCATCATCCGCGACGTGCCGGAACCGACCACGCAGCGCCTGCTGCTGGAGCGCGGCGACGTGGACGTGGCCTGGAACCTGAGGCCGGAGATGGTGGACGAGATGCGCAAGGACCGCCGGCCTGGCGTGGGCATCTTCATGACGCCGGCCCACGGTTACAGCTACGTGGGCATGAACGTGAAGTTCAAGCCCTTCAGCGACGAGCGCGTCCGGCAGGCGGTGCGTCTCTCGATCGACTACGACGGGATCATTAACAATATTTACCGCGGGCTGGGGATCAAGCTGCACACCATCATCCCCAGGGGGTACCTGGGCTACAACCCCGCGCTGATCAAGCCCGACCTGGGCCGGGCGAGAAAGCTGCTGGCGGAGGCAGGGTACCCGAACGGCTTCGACGCGGAGTTGATCCTCACGCCGGTGGCACCCAACCCCGACGTGGGCGTGAAGCTGCAGAGCGACCTGGCCCGGGTCGGCATCCGCGTCAAAGTCAGCCAGCTGCCGGGCGCCCAGCTCTTCCCCAAGTATCGCGCCCAGGGGCACGAGATGGTCTTCGCGGGCTGGGGTGTAGACTACCCCGATCCCGACGCCCTGGCCAAGCCCTTCGCCGATTACAAGACGCGGCAGATCGCCTTCCGGAACGCGTGGAGCGACGACGCCGCCAGTGACCTGGCCAACAAGGCGGTGCTGGAGCCCGACCCCCGGAAGCGGGCGCAGATGTACAAGCAGCTCACCGACCACGTGCTGAACAAGGGGCCGTACGCCATCATCGTGCAACGCCTGGAGTACTGGGCGTACCGCGGCAGCGTGAAGGGCTGGGAAGATGCCGCGGCCCTCGGCACGATGGACTTCGACTACACGCGGGTACGCAAGGACTAGCCTATGAAGGTTGGGTGGAGTGGCTTCGCGCCACTCCACCCTTCACCAAGTGTCCGACGGGGGGAGGCCCTTCGCCTCCTCCCCAACCCTCCACCCGCGATAGTGCGGATTCCGATACGTACGCGATGCTCGGGCTCGGCAAAGCCGTCCCTGCGCATGAACGGCCTCCGGCCTCAGGAGGCGGTGGTTCCCGGCTTTGTGAGGCGCGCCTTCCAACGGTGGTGAGCGGCCCGTGAACCTGGCGACGTACGTCATGCGGCGGCTGCTGCTGATGGCGGTGGTCGTCCTCGGCGTGCTGGTCATCACGTTCGTCGTCTCCCACGTCATCCCCGCCGACCCTGTGGGCGCCATCCTGGGCCAGAATGCGCCGCCCGACAAGATCGCGGACCTGCGGCGCCAGTTGGGCCTGGACAAACCGCTCTCCCAGCAGTTCGCCGACTTCATGCTGGGCGTGGTGCGGGGTGACCTGGGCACGTCGCTGCGCACCGGCCGGCCGGTCTGGCGGGACATCCGCCAGTTCTTTCCCGCCACACTGGAGCTGGCGGTGGCGGCCATCATTCTCGCCGTGGTAATCGGGCTTCCGCTGGGGATCATCTCCGCGGTCACGCGCAACCGCTGGCCCGACCACTTCGCCCGCCTCTTCTCCATCATCGGCGTCTCCCAGCCGGTCTTCTGGACCGGGCTGCTGCTGTTGCTGCTGCTGTACTACAGAGTGGGCCTGCTGCCCGGGCCGGGGCGTCTCGACATCACGGTCCTGCCGCCTGAGCCCCGCACCGGCCTGCTGTTGGTGGACAGCCTGCTGTCGGCCAACCGCGAGGCGTTCTGGAACGCGCTGGCCCACCTGGTGATGCCCGCCCTGGTGCTGGGCTACGCCGCCACCGCCACCATCGCCCGCATCTCGCGCTCGGGGATGCTGGACGTGCTGCTACAGGATTACATCCGCACGGCGCGGGCGAAGGGATTGACCGAGCGCGTGGTGCTGCTGCGCCACGCCCTGCGCAACGCCATCATCCCCACGGTGACCATCATCGGCCTCGTCTTCGGCGGCCTGCTGGAGGGCGCGGTGCTCACGGAGACGATCTTCGCCTGGCCTGGGCTGGGCCGCTACATCACGCAGGGCTACATCGCCCTGGACTACCCGGCGGTGATGGGCGCCACCCTCTACATCGCCGTGGTGTACAGCCTGGTGAACCTGGTGGTGGACATCGGCTACGCGGCGCTGGATCCGCGCATGAGGGTCTGAGTGGACGGGGTCGCCGCCCGCGGAGCGACGTGGCGGTCGCGAGACCCGTGGGCCGCGCGGTGGGCGGCGCGCGGCGGGAGGGGCAACCGATGAGCGTCGTGCCCCGTAACTGGCCTGCGCGTACCGGCGATCACCGGCGCGCCCAGCCGGGCGAGACCCGGCGCGCCCTGCGCCGCTGGCTGCGCAGCCCGCTTTCTGCCGGCGGCACCGCCGTCATCCTGCTGCTCTTGCTGGTCGCGCTGCTGGCCCCGGCGCTGGCGCCCTACGATCCCATCGCGCAGGACTTCGCCCGCAAGCTACAGCCGCCGTCGCCCCAGCACCTCTTCGGCACCGATCAGTTCGGCCGGGACATCTTCAGCCGCGTGGTGTGGGGGGCGCGCCTGGTGCTGCTGATCGTGGCCATCGTCTCGCTGCTGGCCGGGACCATCGGCACCACGCTGGGCCTGGTGGCCGGCTACTTCGGCGGCTGGCTGGACGAGGTGCTGATGCGCCTGACCGACATGTTCTTAGCCTTTCCCAGCCTGATCCTGGCCATGGCCTTTGCCGCCGCGCTGGGACCGAGCCTTCCCAACATGATCTTCGCCATCGCGCTGGTGGACTGGACGGTGTATGCGCGGCTGGCGCGGGCGGAGGCGCTGCGGACGCGAAACCTGGAGTACGTGGAGGCGGCGCGGGGCATCGGCGCCAGCGACCGGCGCGTCATGGGCCGCCATGTCCTGCCCAACTGCCTGTCCCCCATCATCGTCCGGCTGACGCTGCGCATGGGGACCATCGTGCTCACCGCGGCGGCGCTGGGATTCCTGGGGCTGGGCGCGCAGCCGCCCAGCCCGGAGTGGGGCGCGATGGTCAGCGACGGGCGCAGCTACCTGCAAGATCAGTGGTGGCTGGCCACGCTGCCCGGGCTGTGCATCGCCCTGGTGGTGCTGGGGTTCAACCTGCTGGGGGACGGGATCCGGGACGTCCTTGACCCGCGGCTGAGAAGATAGCCGCGCCCTTCGACAGGCTCAGGGCGAACGCAACAAT
>JACQTN010000547.1 GCA_016210785.1 Armatimonadota bacterium | reverse complement strand
GCTGGCAACGGCACAGGCCCATGGCGCTCTGCTCTGGACACAGGATGCCGACTTCGAAGGGATGGAACACGTCCGTTACATGCCCGCGCCACGGTAGGCAGTCATCGGCCCGCCGCGCGGGCCGCGCCAGACGCGGGACATCAGAAGAGACCACGCCCGTGTCGGTTTGCTATCACGCGGAGACTCCCGACCCCGCGCCGGGCGTTCGTGCCGGTGACCCCATCGCGCCACAACCGCAGCGCGTAGAGATTTCTAAGGCGAGGCCATCCGACACCCCGGACCGCGGGGGGACGATTTCCTGAACGCAGACCTCAGGCCGCGGCGGCCCGCGGGTGCCCCGCAGGAGGAGCACGGGCGCCGCGTGACAAAAGTGACTGAACAGTACCGTGGGAAGCCACACGACCTCAGAAACGGACTCTCGATCACGGGCAGGGGAGAGGACGATGGCAGACGCCCGGTACTGGAACCCCAAGGCGGAGACGATGCCGCGGGAAGACCTGCGGCGCCTCCAGCTCCTCAAACTGCGGCGCCTGTGCGAGTGGGCCTACGGCCGCAGCCCCTACCACCGACGCACGTTCGACGCCGCCCGCTTCCACCCCGAGCAGCTGCACTCCCTGGACGACCTGCGCCGCCTCCCCTTCATGACCCGCGAAGAATGGATGGACTCCCAGGTAAAGACGCCGATGTTCGGTGACCTCCCCGCCACCGATCACGCGCACGCCATCCGATACCACCTCACCTCCGGCACCAGCGGCCGCACGCCCATCCGGGTGCTGGACGGGATGAAGGACTGGGAATGGATCGCGGAGATGTGGTGCTACGGCTTCTGGGGCTTCGGGGTGCGGCCGCACGACATCGTCTACTTCGCGTTCGGCTACGGGTCGTTCATCGGCTTCTGGGGCGCGCACTACGCCTGCGAGAAGATCGGTGCCCTGGTGATCCCCGGCGGAGCGCAGACGACAGAACAGCGCGTGAAGCAGATCGCCGAGATGGGTGTCACCACCGTCTGCTCCACCCCCACCTACGCTCTGCGCTTGTGGCAGCAGGCCAGCGAGATGGGCATCGATCTGAGCACGAGCAGGGTGGACAAGCTGATCGTCTCCGGCGAGCCGGCGGGCTCCATCCCCGCGGTGAAGCGACAACTGGAGGAAGCCTGGGGTGCAAAGTGTGGGGATACCGCGGGCATGACCGAGATCGGCACCATCATGATCTTCGAGTGCGCCCACCAGCCCGGCGGCACCCACATCATCGAGGATCACTTCATCGAGGAGGTCATCAACCCGGACACCCTGGAGCCCGTGTCGTACGGGGAACTGGGCGAGCGTGTGGTGACGTCCTTCGGGCGAGGCTTCATCCCGCTGATCCGCTACCGCAGCAAAGACATGGTCGTGAAAGTCCCCTACTCCCGCTGCCCCTGCGGCCGGACCTGGGACATCTACGACGGCGGCATCCGCAGCCGGTGGGACGACATGAAACTCATCCGCGGCACCAACGTCTACCCGCGGGCGGTGGAGGCCATCGTGCGCGAGTACTCCGCCATCGACGAGTTCCAGATCTACGTCTGGCGCAGGGACAACGTGCAGGACGAGATCACGATCAAGGTGGAGATCAAGCCTGGGCGAGAGGCGGAGTGGCCGGAGTTGCAGGTGCGCCTGGCCCGCGACCTGGCGGCTGCCCACGAGGGGCTGCGCTTCACCATCGACCGGGTGGAGTACGGGTCGCTGCCGCGCTTCGAGCTGAAGGCGCGGCGGCTGGTGGATGACCGGCCGAAGGCGGAGTACGGGGCGCCGCGGTGCGGGTGAGCACGGTAGAATGGTGCGCTTTCCACCGACGTGGAACGAGCCAGGGTTGGGGGGAGGGGGGAGGACGAACGGGGCGGCACCCGTCGACACGCGCAGGGCGAACGGAGGGGTGAGGGCGAACGGAGATTGCCGAACGGAGACCGAGGGGGACTTGACCATGTCCGACACCGACCTGCTGAACAAGCCGCTCACCGATGACGAGCGCGAGCTCCTCCAGGTCTACGAGCACCTCAAGCGCCTGGCCGGCCGCGAGGACCTGCCCCCGTGCGCCGCCCGGAACGTGCGTAAGGCCCTGGCGTGCCTGTGGCAGGCCACGAACAATCTCCAGCTCCAGTTTGAGCAGTTGTACCACCTGGGGGTCTGAAGCAAGGTGGCCGGCGATCTCCCCGGGCGCAGCATCGAGTACGCCGACCTCTCCTGGCCGCAGGCGGAGGCGCTGCTCAGTTCCCCGCGCAAACCTGTGCTGCTCTTCCCCGTGGGCGCCACCGAACCCCACGGGCCACATGCGCCACTCGCCACCGACATGGTCATCTCGCTGGGCATGTGCCGGCGCGCCGCCGCAGCCCTGGCGGATGACCCGGAGATGGGCGCGCTCATCCTCCCGCCGCTGGCGTACGGGGTGACGCGCTACAGCGCGAAGTTCCCCGGATCGGTCCACATCTCCGAGGAGACGCTGCACAACACCGTCGTCGGGATCTGCGCCTCGCTCATCGCTCAGGGCTTCCGCTACGTCCTGCTGGTGAACAATCACTTCGAACCCGAGCACGTGCAGACGCTGCATCGCAGCATCGACACGGTGCAGGCACGTACGGGCGTCACCGTCGGATACCTGGACCTCACCCGGCGCGAGCGCGCCGCGCTGTTGGGCGAGGAGTTCCGCCGGGCGGAGTGCCACGCCGGACGCTACGAGACGTCGCTGGTCCTCGCGGAAAAACCCGAAACCGTGGACCGGCATACCATGGCGACGCTGCCCGCGGTGCCCGTGAGCCTGGTCACCGCCATCGGGCAGGGCCTGAAGGAGTTCAAGGCGATGGGACTCCCTCAGGCCTACAACGGCGCGCCGGCCGAGGCAAGCGCGGCGGAGGGCGAGGAGACCTTTGCCGTTCTGACGCAGATGCTGATCGAGACGATGCGGGCGCTGGTGCGGGGCATGGGCGGGCGCGACCGTCCGGGATTCTTCGGACGCCGGGAGGATGGCCCGTGACCGCGGCGCTGGAAGTGCGGGGTGTCGAGATGCGCTTCCGCGCGCTGGTGGTCCTCGCGGGGATCAACCTGCGCGTCGAAGGCGGCGAGCGGCGAACCGCAGCCCTCCGCCGGATCGGTCTTCCTGTTCGGGCGCGACATCACGTCCCTGTACCCCAGACCACGTATCTTCGGGTGTCAACCACGTCCGTCGGTGTTGCGCCTGTCGACGCAGGGGGCCGGGGGTGACGGGTGAGCGCCGCAGAACTCGGGGGTAAGGTTGCAGTCGTGACGGGTGGCGGCCGCGGCACCGGCCGCGCCTGCGCGCTGGCGCTGGCCCAGGCCGGCGCCGACGTGGCGATTCTGGCACGCACCAGGGCCGAACTCGAGGAAACAGCCGCGGGCGTACGCGCCTTGTCGCGCCGGGCCCTGACCGTCCCCTGCGACGTGGCAGAGTCTGCTCAGGTCACCCGCGCGGTGACGCGCGTCCGGGAGGAACTCGGCCCGACCCTCATCCTGGTGGCTGCCGCCGGCATCGCCCGCAGCGCCAAGTTCACCGACATCAGCGACGAGGAGTGGGACGACCACCTCCGGATCAACGCGAGCGGCGCGTTCTATGCAGCCCGCGCGGCCGTCCCCGACATGGTGACTGCGGGATGGGGCCGCGTGGTGATGATCGCCTCGATCTCCGCCAGGGTCCCCGCACTCTATACCGCGGCCTACACGGCCTCCAAGCACGCGCTGCTGGGCCTGACGCGAGCACTCGCGCTGGAGTACGCGCGGAAAGGCATCACCGCCAATGCGATCTGCCCCGGCTGGCTGGACACGGCGATGACCGCGCAGAGCATCGCCAACATCGCGGCGAAGACAAAGCGCACGCCGGACGAAGCGCGGCGGGTACTGGAGGAGATGAGTCCTCAGCGCCGTCTCTTCACACCGGAAGAGGTAGCCGATCTCACCGTGTACCTGTGCTCGGAGGCGGCACGGGCGATCAACGGGCAGGGCATCGTGCTCGACGGCGGGAGCGTGATGCCGTAGGTCCGGCAACAACGTTGGAGAGAACCGGGACGACCAAAGGCGACGCAACATGGGAGACGCCTCACGCGCTGGCGGCATACACCCGTTGACGGCGGGACCGCCGCATCCAGAGTACCACGACGCCGCGTATCCGCGACAAGAGGAACCGCTGGCCCGACGCGGAATCGTGGCGTCGCCGCATCATCTGGCCACGCGTGCCGCCCTCGACATGCTGCGCGCCGGCGGCAGCGCCCTTGACGCCGCTGTCGCCGGCGCCGCGGTGCTGGCCGTCGTCGAACCGAACATGGGGCAGCTGGGCGGGGACGCGTTCATGCTGATCTTCTTGGGGTCCACCGGCCGGGTGGTGGCCATCAACGCCAACGGGCCGGCGCCCCGAGGAGCACGCCCCGAGTTATTCAGCTCCGGCATCCCGGCTACTGGCCTTCGAAGCGCAACCGTTCCGGGAGTCGTCTCCGGCTGGTGTACCGCCGTCTCGCTCTACGGGAAGTGCACGCTGAACCAGATCCTGCAGCCCGCGATCGAATATGCCGCTGACGGCTTCCCGGTGCCTCCCCGGCTGAGCCGGGAGCTGGAACGCCTCGCACCGCTGTACGCCGCCTGCCCGGCGTCCGCCGAGATCTTCCTCCCGGACGGCGCCTCCCCGCGCCCCGGGCAGGTCTTGATCCAGCGCGACCTGGCGCGTAGCCTGGGGATCATTGCCGACAGCGGTGCAGATGCCTTCTATCGCGGGGATATCGCCCGGGCCATCAGCCGGTACGCTGCGGAAGATGGCGGTCTCTTGGCGCGGGAGGATCTGACAGATTTTCGATGTGAAGTCCAGACGCCTTTGAGCACCGAATATCGGGGCAGCCGGATCAACGTCAATCCGTTGATGTCTCCCGGGTTTGGGGTGCTCCAGGCGCTGAATATCGTGGAGGGCTTTGACCTCGCCGGCCTGGGAGGCGGAAGCGCTGAGGCGGTTCACCTGCTGGTCGAGGCATGCCGGCTCGTGGCCAGCGACCGCGAGCGCCACGTCGGCGATCCGCGCTTCGTTGCCGTACCACTGGAGCGGCTGCTTTCTCGCGAGCACGCCGCGGCCCAGCGCAGCGTCATCCACCCCGATCGTGTGGCTGCGGAGCCGGGGACGGACCGGGCGCCAGAGGGGGACGGCGGAGAGACGACCTGCCTGGTTGCGGCTGACGGCGAAGGGACCGTCGTCGCGTACATCCACTCGCTGTTTGCCGGCTCCGGTGTGACGGTGCCCGGGACCGGCATTCTCCTC